>CAZSJB010000307.1:0-1461 GCA_964606625.1 uncultured Tepidisphaeraceae bacterium
GAGGGTGATCAGAAGCAGATTACCTTCGACCGGGTGCTGCTGGTCGGTGGCGATGGCACCACCAAGGTGGGGGCGCCCACCGTGGCCGGTGCGACTGTGACCGCTGACGTGCTGGGCCCCGTCAAGGGACCGAAGATTGACATCGTTAAGTACAAGCGCCGCAAGGGTTACAGCCGCAAGATCGGTCATCGCCAGAAGCAGGTGGCTGTGAAGATAACCGGGATCAATGTCTGATCTTGTCGCGATCCTATGCTAAAATAACAACAGGCTGCCCCGTGCTACTCAGCGCGGGGCAGCGGTCATTCTACAGCCGGCAACAAAAGTACCCGTTGTCGGCAGACAGGCTCTTCAGCAATACTCTCAGCCATGTTCCACCGGCGTCGTTTGTGGTTGAGCCTTCTGATCGCGGTCAGCAGCGTTGCGCTGGTTGCCGGGGCGCGTCTGCTGATCGAGCGGGCTGATCCAAATTATCGCTCCCCCTTCCTGCTGTTTGCCATGGCAGTGCTGCTCAGCGGGATTGCCGGCGGATTCATCCCAGCCATGGTCGCCACTGTGCTCTCGATGGTGACCATCGACTGGTTATTCCTGGGACCCGGGGAGAGCTTTGATTTCTCAGATCGTACCCTGCTGATCCGGCACATCCTGTTTGCCGTGCAGGGGGTGGCCATCGCCGTTCTGGCGGAGCTGTACCATCGCAACCTCGAAATTGCACGGAAGGCACGCGAGGAACTGGAACAGCGGGTCGAACAGCGTACCGCCCAGCTTGCATCCGCCAATCAGCAGCTCATGGATGAAGTCCATGAGCGCACCCAGGCCGAGCAGTCGCTGGAGATGGATCGCAACTTCCTGACGGCGCTGCTGGAAAGCCTTCAGGAAGGCATTATCGCCTGTGACGTCAACGGCCGGATCAGCCGCTATAACACCGCCGCCGCTCGGATGTGTCACGGGCAGGCTACAAGCGATTCGCCCGATGCCTGGTGGGAACACCTCCGGTTGATCGACTCTCAGACCGATTCCCGCCTTGAAGGCAATAACTGGCCGCTGGCCCGCGTCCTGCGGGAAGGCCAATACGACGCCCACGAGATCACGCTGATCACCCCGGATGATGCCCATCGCGTGGTCAGCATCAGTGGTCGGACGATCCAGGGGGATGATGGCCGCGTTCTGGGCGGTGTGATCAGCCTGCACGACATTACCGAAGTTGTCGAAACGCGCCGGCGGCTGAACGATGTCATTGAGGAACTTCAGCGTAGCAACCGAGAGCTACAGGACTTTGCTTCTGTTGCCTCGCACGACTTGCAGGAGCCGCTGCGCAAGATTCAAGCTTTCGGGGATCGTCTCAAGGTCACCCAGGGCGACCGCCTGACTGATCAGGGGCAGGATTACCTGGCGCGCATGCATAATGCTGCGGGTCGCATGCAGGTGCTGATCAATGATCTGCTTGCGTTTTCATGGGTCACC
>CAZSJB010000307.1:1471-4546 GCA_964606625.1 uncultured Tepidisphaeraceae bacterium
AGAGCTCAACCATTTGAAAAGGTGGATCTGGCACAGATCGTGCATGATGTGCTGGACGATCTGGAGGAACGCATCACCAGTAGCGGTGGGCGGGTAGAAGTGGGGCAATTGCCCGATTTGCATGCCGATCCGCTTCAGCTCCGCCAGCTTTTACAGAACCTGATCAGCAATGCGCTTAAATTCCATAAACCAAATGTTCCGCCATTAGTCCGGATCTCAGCGGAAATCCGCTCGAATGAGAATGACGAACAACTGATCGAGCTTCGTATTCAGGACAACGGCATTGGATTTGACGAGAAGTATCTGGACCGAATCTTCAACATCTTCCAGCGCCTGCACGGACGGGGAGAATACGAAGGGACTGGAGTTGGGCTGGCGGTCTGCCGTAAAATAGTCACAAGGCATGGCGGTGAACTGACCGCTCATAGCCGTTCCGGCGAAGGGGCGACGTTTGTCGTCACGCTGCCACGTTACCAGCGAGAGGTAGAACCCATTCATGCAGGCTAAACCCATCACCATCCTCCTGGCAGATGACGATGCAGACGATCGCATGCTTGCGCAGGAGGCCTTGGCGGAAAGTCGGCTGGTCAATGACCTGCGCGTCGTCGAAGACGGCGAGCAATTGCTGGACTACCTGTACCGCCGTGGTCGCTATGAGAACGAGGAAGCGCCGCGGCCGGGACTGATCCTGCTCGACCTGAACATGCCACGCAAGGATGGTCGGGAAGCCCTGCGCGAAATCAAGGCAGATCCAAACCTGCGCAGCATTCCCATCGTGGTCCTGACCACTTCCAAAGCCGAGGAAGACATCTATCGCACGTATGATCTGGGCGTGAACTCCTTCATCACCAAGCCCGTCACTTTCGAAGGGCTGGTTCAGGTCATGAAGGTTCTGGGGCGCTATTGGTTTGAGATCGTCGAGTTACCAACGAACACCAAGTGAGTACGACTTCCAATCCAACCCTCGCTCAACAGGTCATACGCGTCCTTTTCATCGAGGACGACGAGGATGACTATATCCTCACGCGCGATCTCCTGGAGGGCATTGAGTCGGCGCGGTTCGAGATTGATTGGGTTTCGGATTACCAGGAAGGGTTGGAGCGGAGTTGTAGCAACCACTATGACGTGTGTCTGGTGGATTTCCGCTTGGGGGCACATGATGGCGTGGAACTGGTTCGCGAAGCGATCAGCCGCGGCTGTCATGCGCCAATCATCGTGCTCACCGGACAGGGTGGGCGTGAAGTCGACCTGGCTGCGATGCAGGCCGGCGCAGCCGACTTCCTCAATAAATCCCAGATCACCGCTCCCCTGCTCGAGCGCAGTATCCGATACAGCATCCAGCAGCGCCGCGCGGAGCGCCAGCGCATCGAACTGGTCCGCGCTCAAACCGCTCGCCGCGAAGCTGAAGCCGCCAATACCGCCAAGGATCAGTTTCTGGCAACCCTCTCGCACGAACTGCGCACCCCGCTGAATGCCATCCTCGGATGGACCCAATTGCTGCGCATGCCCGATCTGGACGAGGAAACCCGCCGCGAAGCCGTCGATGCCATCGAGCGCAACAGCAAGACCCAAGCCCAGCTCATTGATGACCTGCTGGATATGTCCCGCATCATCTCGGGCAAAATCCGCATTCATCACACTCCGGTCTCGCTGCCCCAGGTCGTAGACGCAGCCATTGCCTCGGTCCGCCCGCAGATTGACGAAAAGAAGATCCACCTGGTTCGCCGGATCAATACCGATATCGGCCTGATCAGCGGCGATCCGATGCGCCTCCAGCAGGTCGTCTGGAACCTGCTCACCAATGCCGTCAAGTTCACGCCTGAAGAAGGCCGCATTGAGGTCACATTGACTCGTGAAGACGGCCATGCCCTGATCACCGTCTCCGATACCGGGCAGGGGATCGCGCCGCAATATCTGCCGATCATCTTCGAGCGATTCCGCCAGGCGGACAGCTCCACCACACGCAAGCAGACCGGCTTGGGGCTGGGGCTGGCCATTGTGCGACACCTGGTTGAGCTGCATGGCGGCACGATCGAAGCCACCAGCGAAGGGCTTGGCCGGGGAGCCACCTTCTCGATCCGGCTGCCTCTGACCCAGCCGTCGGGCCCTGTTCACTGTCCTGCCGACGGAGAACCCAACCTGGTGATCGATTCGCAGACGCTTAACGGCATGCGGATCGTCCTGGTGGATGACGAACGCGACACGCGCACGGTTCTGGAAAAGACTCTCCGCCTGCACGGGGCGGAAGTGCAGGCGTACGAAGCAGCCGAGCCCGCACTGACAGCCTGCATCAATACGCGCCCCAACGTGCTGATCAGCGACCTGGCGATGCCGGGTGAGGATGGGTTTTCGCTGGTGCGCCGGCTGCGACAGGCTGAAACCACTCCGGCTTCGCGCTGCCTAGCCATCGCCCTGAGCGCCTACACCAGCGAGCAGGATCGCCAGAACGCCCTGGCTGCCGGGTTTGATACCCATCTGCCCAAGCCCATTGACCCCGTCGACCTGATTGCTGCCGTCGCGCGCCTTGCATCCACCCAGGCTACCGGTTGATGTGCTTTCCCCCCCCCCGCAGGAGTGGACATTCATGGGGCATCGACTTTTCTGACATCCCAGTACGGTTGCGGTATAGTGTCATTGCCTGCCGGAGAATCGGCGGGAGTATCGCAGCAGGGCTGTACTGCAGCACGCAATGGGTGGATCAATGCCCACGTGGATTCCCAATTTCCTCAATCCCAGGACCGCGCTGCTGACAGCCGCCGTGGTGATTCCGGCGTTGCTGCTGCTGTACTTCCTCAAGCTGCGACGCCGTGAAGTGCTCATTTCCTCGACGCTGCTCTGGAAACGGGCTATCCAGGATTTGCAGGTCAATGCGCCTTTTCAGAGGCTTCGCCGGAACTTGCTGCTGCTGCTTCAGATGCTGCTGATGATCCTGCTGCTGCTGGCACTGGCCCGGCCGGTCATCAACATGACGCGCGCGGCAGGGCAGATGACGGTCATTCTGATCGATCGATCCGCCTCAATGCAGGCTGTGGAGGAGGACGGACGCACGCGCCTGAATATCGCCAAGGAACGGGC
>CAZSJB010000308.1:0-2543 GCA_964606625.1 uncultured Tepidisphaeraceae bacterium
CGAGTGGGGGCCGGATGACGGCTGGGCAAGGCGGGCGTTTCTGTATACCGGAACGCCCGGCGTTGATGGTCCGATGATCAACCTCGATTCCTGGCTGGACGAGGTGAACCCCGTCGAAGGCGCCAAGTGGGTTCTGACAGAGGCGTATGGCATCAACGATTCGGGTCTGATCGTCGGCTATGGCTCCTATTACAATGGCGTCAGCTGGTCGACCCGTGAGTTCCTGCTCGATGCCAGCATGGTCATTCCCGAGCCGGCAGGTCTGTCACTCGTCGCCCTTGGTGGGCTGGGGCTGATGCGATGCCGGCGGGGCATGCTTTCCAGGGGCCATTGACCGCCCCTGGAAAGCGATCGTTGTGCGCTACCTCTCGCAATCGATTCATCTGCGGGTAAGCTGCACCCATATGGCAGTGCGGATTCTTACTATTGGCGACATCGTGGGGCGGCCAGGGCGGCAGGTGGTGCATGACAAGTTGCCCGGCCTGGTGCGTGAACACAACATCGACCTGGTGATTGCCAATGCCGAGAACATCGCCGGAGGATCGGGGATCACGCCGAACCTGTTTCACAAGATCCGATCGTACGGTGTGGATGTGGTGACGCTGGGGGATCACGTCTACAAGCGGCTGGACATTGTCCCGATCCTTCAGACCTCCGAGCGGATCATCCGACCTGCCAACCTTGCAGCCGCGGCAGCGGGGCGCACATTTACCGTGGTTCAGACCAATTCCGGTCACCATGTGGCGATCTTTACGCTGCTGGGGCGGATTTTCATGAACCAGCTTCCGTCGGATGATCCGTTTGCGACGGCGGACCGCATTCTCAAGCAGATTCCCGACAATGTGCGCATCCGCATCGGTGAGATCCATGCCGAAGCCTCCAGCGAAAAGATCGCCATGGGGCATTGGCTGGATGGGCGATGCAGCTTTATTTTCGGCACGCATACGCACGTGCCGACTGCGGATGCAAAAATCCTCGCCGGAGGCAGCGCGTTCATCAGCGATCTGGGCATGACTGGCCCGTATGATTCGGTTCTTGGTCGGCGCAAGGATCGCGTATTGAAGTACATGACCACGAGCATGCCGCAGGCCTTTGATGTGGCGACCGGGGATGTCCGCCTCTGCGGCGCACTGGTCGAAATCGATCCCGATACGGGCAAGGCAACGCACATTGAGCGCATCGAAGTCGCCGGCGATTCATCCGGTCCCGGCTTCGATGCTGACGACGCCCGAAGCAACGCATGGAGCGATCGGGAGCGATGATGCTAGGAGACATGATGCCCGAGGCATCTTGTCATGGCTTTATCTTCTCACCGTGTCATTCTTTTCGCGCTTCGCGAATCCGCCACACCAGCACATCGATTGATTCGCTGTAGTGCAGCAGCGGGGGCGTGTCAGGCAGGGGGATACCGGCAGCCTCGGTCATGGTGTTTTTGTAGATGCGAGCCTCAACTGGCTGGAGCGGCCAGGGGAGGTGGTGGATCTGGCCACGATAGAGATTGCCCTGTTGATCCGCCGAGTAAAGACAGAAGCGGTCCGTGAGGAAATGATCCAGTTCGTTTGCCGGTGAAGGATACGCTTCGCCCGTGGGACGATAAACCATATCCAATTCAGCCGGTTTTGCTCCGCGATGGGTACGCGTGCTGGTGTAATGGATCCAGCCATCGGCATCGCGTTGAAAGCTCATCCTGGCATCGAAATAGGGCAGATGGAACAGCCACCGTGCACCACGTACCGCGAGTTTGCTGGCTGCATCCAGGCTGTAAAACCAGACGCCCGGTACGCCGTCGACCGTCACGTAGGTGCGGACGTTCAGTTCCAGAAATCGCGAAATTCCCGGCAGCGGCGGAACAAAGCGCGGATGGGTGTTGGTCATCAGAAACGGCACGATGCCGATCCATGCACGTCCTTCAAACGTGTCCAGCTCGATGTCCCTCGGCAGGGTGGGGACAATAAGATCCGCATCCACCGCCCAGTGTATGAACAGCAGCGATTCCCATCGCATCACCCCCGCCCATGGACGATCCGGCAGAGGATAGGGGCGATGACCGGTTGTGTGGAGGATGCGCTTCCAGTCCGTCATGGAACAGTTGACCGTCTGTGGTTGGTAGCCGGCGGTACAACAGCGTGGCCAACGATGTTGTAGCTCAATCGCAGAACATCGCACAACTATACATTTGCCGGCAGATCGCGTGGTTCCAATGCGCGTTGGGCATGATCGAAGACCGGGTTGACGTCGAGCAGCTTGAGGCAGCTCTGGTGGGAGCAGCGGCGGGAGTAGCAGGGGCTACAGGGAATATCCAGGCGAAGGACGGCATCTTCGTGTCGATAGGGGCCGGTGCGGACGGGGTTGGTCGGGCCGAAGAGGGCGACCATCGGCTTGTTCAGGGCCGCCGCGATGTGCATCGGCCCCGAGTCGTTGCAGACCACCAGCGAAGCGCCTTCGATCAGCGCAACAAGTTGGCGCAGATTGGTTTTTCCGCACAGATTCAGCCCGCCGGTGATGCGATCCCCCAGCTCGCGCTCGGCGGGAGACCCGGCTAC
>CAZSJB010000308.1:2553-4521 GCA_964606625.1 uncultured Tepidisphaeraceae bacterium
ACTACGATGCGCAGCCGGCGCTTCTCGCGAAGCCGTGCTGCGAGGCGATCGAAATGCTCCACCGGCCAGCGCTTGGTCGGCCAGTTCGTACCCGGGATGAGTACCGCATACGGTTCAGGGGAACCCAGCAGCGCCCCAACCGCCGCACGATCGGCGTCATCGGTCGGAAAGACGTATTCGAACGGCTCGGTCGGGCAGCCGACGAATTTCGCCAGCTTCAGATAACGTTCAATGGCATGTTGCTGTGGCGAACCCGTCTGCACGCGGTGGGTGTAGAACAGCCATGCACCTTCGCGCGCATTGGCAAACCCCACGCGAACTCCACTGCGGGTCATCCAGGCCAGCCAGCCGCTGCGAAACAGCCCCTGGAAATCCAGCACCAGGTCATAGTCTCGGGATCGCAGGTCCTGCGTGAAGGTGCGCAGTTCCTGCCACGTTGAAATGCTCCGCCACCAGCGACTCAGACGTTTGCGATCGAAGATCAGGACGTTATTGAGTTGCGGATGGCCGTCAAGAATACCGTGACAGGCGGGAGTGACAATCCAGTCGATCATGGCTTCCGGCCAGCGACGGCGCAGCAGATTCAAGATCGGCAGGGTATGGACCACATCCCCGATGGCGCTGGGCTTGATGATCAGGATGCGCTGCGGCGAATCTGGAAGGTTGGTTGGCATAAGCGTGTTGCTGCCACAAGTCATCTTGAATGCTCCCGGGGAGCGCCTGTCGCTCAGGACCACCACAGGCTTGGCGAGCATGTGGCGGTCGGGGCGGTATACTAACGCAAATGTTCACGCATCGCCTGATTACCGTTGATGTTCCCACCCGAGAACGTTCCCAGATGATCGAGGTGACGCATCATGTCCAAAAGGCCGTTCGCGAGGCGGGTGTGCGCGAGGGCATGGTGATTGTTCACGTGCCGCACACGACCGCAGCCGTCACGATCAATGAAAACGCCGACCCGGACGTGAAGCATGATATGCTTCGCAAGCTGGAGACGCTGATTCCTCAGCATGAAAGCTACTACCGTCATGGGGAAGGCAATAGCGACAGCCACGTCAAGACCAGCCTCGTCGGGAATATGGTTACCGTGCTGATCGAGGAGGGGGAGCTGGTTCTGGGGACGTGGCAGGGAATTCAGTTCTGCGAGTTCGACGGTCCCCGACGGCGCCGGCTGCAAATCAAAATCATCAACTTCACTTGAACCCTGGACAGGGCGTATCATAGTTTTGCGGAGGGCGGCGGGTGCGGGCAGCCGAACCGTTACAGATCCCAGGAACCTCAAGCCGAGGCACATCATGTCGGACACCCATCAGGCCCAATTCGCATGTGAGACATGCGGCAAGCTATACGCTTGGAAGCCGGCTCTCGCGGGAAAAAAAGCCCGGTGCAAGTGTGGGGCCCTCATACTGGTGCCAGTGGCTGCCCCGGGCAGTGAAGAGGACCAGGAGGGGCTGTATGACCTGGCGGAGGATGATCCGCCGCCGCGGCCGCGGGTCGCTGCCATGGGGGCGACGCAGCAGCGTTGCCCGTCGTGCAACGCCGGGATGCAAGTCGGCGCGGTCATCTGTGTGACTTGCGGATTTAACCTCAAAACGGGCCGGAAGATAAATACAGCCGTCGGTAGGGACGGTGCGTCGGGGGCGGTTGTGCGGCCTGCGGTTGGAGCAGGTGCCTTGCCTGCGGTGCCGCCGGGCATCGGGCCGGTGCAGACCAAGCCTGCCAAATATGACTATGGCCAGGAAGGGCAAAAGAAGATGCTGGCGCTAGGCGGTGGGATAGTGGTGCTGATTGCCGGATTGATTGGCGCGTTTGTGATGCTGCGCGATGGTTCGGCTGCAGAGTCACAGATGAAGGGGGACGATGTAGCCATTCTTGCACAGATGAAAGAGGAGGATGCGATCCCGGTTGAGCAGTTTCTTGAGAAGTCCGGCCGCATCGTCTCGGGCATGACGCCCAGCCAGGCCAGGC
>CAZSJB010000309.1:0-4510 GCA_964606625.1 uncultured Tepidisphaeraceae bacterium
ACAAGGGCAACATCATGAAGTTCACCGAGGGCGCGTTCCGCGACTGGGGCTACGACGTGGCCAAGGAGTTCTTCGGCGCGGTCGAGATCGACGGCGGCCCGTGGTGCCAGATCCCCGAGGGCAAGCCCGGCGCCGGCATCATCATCAAGGATGCCATCGCCGACATCGCACTGCAGCAGGTGCTGACACGTCCGGAGGACTTTGACGTCATCGCGACACTGAACCTCAACGGCGACTATCTCTCTGACGCCTTAGCGGCCCAGGTGGGCGGGATCGGTATTGCGCCCGGCGGCAACATCAACTACGTCTCCGGCCATGCGATCTTCGAAGCCACGCACGGTACGGCTCCGAAATACGCCAATAAGGACATGGTCAATCCCGGCAGCGTGATTCTCTCCGGCGTGATGATGCTTCAGCACATGGGCTGGAATGAAGCCGCCGACCTGATCATCAAGAGCCTCGAAGCGACCATCGCCGCCAAGACGGTGACCTACGACTTCGAACGCCTCATGACCGGTGCAACAAAGGTCAAGACCAGCGAGTTCGCCACCGAGATGATCAAGCACATGGGCTGATTATCACCCCGAACTCCTCACAGGGCGTCGAAACACAAAGAGGAGCGGAACCCCAAACATCTCCGCTCCTCTTTGTCTCTCCGTGGTTCACTTGCCCTCGACCCGCCGGATGGCTGGATCGGTGAAGATGTCCGACTCATCGCGGCTAACACTGGAGAACTCACTGATGACCGCTCCTTCATCGCCAGCCTGGAACCAGTGAAGGGTGTTGGGCGGAATCGTGTACTGGTCGCCGGGATTCAGTTCGACTTCATGCCAGACGGTGTAATGGGCTTCGCTGCCGGAGGGTGGCCGGCAACTGGGGCTGGCAGCCGCGGGGCCTTCAACGAACAGCCACACCTTACCTGCCCGACAACGGAACGTCTCCTGCTTGCCTGGATCGACCTGTTCGCCTCGATCATTCATGATTGGCGGATGGCGATGCTCCGGACAGGTCTGGCGCGGCAACATTGCCAGTTCCTTGGCACAGTAACGGCCATTGTTCTCGTAGACCACGATCCCCAGCCCCTGACGTTGCAGATCGTTCAATCCAAAGTCGGCGATCTCCAACTCCTGTTGCTCGGATGTAGTCAATACAATCCCCGCCTGTTCGATCAGCCGGCAGTACCTGTCGCGCGTTTCCTGATGTGTCATCATTGTCTCCTTCATGGATCAGCTGCGCCTTCGGATAAACAGCCCGCTCGCTCCGCGCGACCAGCCGGTTCCCAGGCATATTTGCGGTTCGCGCCGCGGCGGTTCACTGGCCAAAAACGCACGAACACGATCCAGCCGCGGAATCCCGCTGATGGCGTCGGACGCACCGACACAGAACGCGCCGGTGGCTGTGGCGATATCGGCAGCCTCCACCGGATCGCCACCGCGCACGATTGAACTGAGCAATCCCGCAATGGTCGTATCGCCGGCTCCGGTAGTGCCCTGCACCTCGACAATGAACGTGGGAGCCAGTATTTCACAGCCGATCCACGCTTCGCTCAGTCCCGCATTCAGAATGCGTGCCTTGTCATCACTGGTGCGCAGGTACAGCCCATGCTCTCCCAGTTTCATGCCCACTACGGCGCTTCCCATCCCCAGCAGACGATCGGCTACCTCTGCCAGCATCTGTACCTCCGACGGCAGCACCCTCGGCATGCCCAACATGTCAAACATCTCATCCCAGCTCGGCAGAAACAGCATTACCTGCGGCAGCACTCGCCGCAGCAACTCCACCCAGTTCACCGCACCCGCCCACCCGGCAGCGTCCACGCCACACATATCCAGGCTGGTCATCAACCCCGATTCCCGTGCAAGCGCGAACATCTCCGCCAGCGCAATTCCGCCATCACTGCAGGTGCGCTTCATGACTGGGGGATACCCAAAATGCAACAGCCGAGCGCCCTGCAATACGTCAGCGCCTATACTGGCAGGATCAAAGGTGGCATTCACCCCCGGACAATGCAGAAACCGTCGATCTCCGCCCTTGGGGCTGATCACGACGGTATAGCTGGTCGATTCATCCGGCACGACTTGCAGATTGGACGACAGCCCCACTCCCTCGCGTTCATAAATACGGCGAACCTCGCGTCCAAAGGCATCATCTCCCACCCGCCCGATCAAGCGCGTGGCGACACCCAGCCGATGCAGCGCCAACCCCGTGTTGCTCACGCTCCCGCCGGTGGCGATGGTCGCCTGCCCTACTTCGTGGAGTTGTCCGGGACCTGGCAAATCCGGCTGAAGGATATGCGGTATAACATCCAGGCAGACATGACCCGCTGCGATGACTTCAATCATGGTTCGGAATGCTCAAGGCTTTTGAGTTCCCCGCACTCTGGAAAATCGAAGAGAGGAAGTAATCTCGCCTATCAGGGTAAGCCGGGCAAGATTGGATCATGCTGCCCCTCCAGTTTCAACCACAAACTTCCCTGACGCGCCCTGCTGCCAACTGTCGCAGGCGCGCGGATTGGCTAGGTGATCGCTGCTTTATATCGTACCCGCCAGATGCGTTGGTGTTGCTGGAGTATCATCCTCTTTCAGTTTTTGTGGCTGAACGTCATCATCCCCGGCCACACACGGGGGATGATCACCCTGCCCGGCGCCCTGGCCAGTTGCGATACTGAATCGTCCACCGCCAGCTGCTGTACGATCCCCACAGACGACGATCACGACGATAAAACGCCGACCCCCGAGCAGCGCCGCTGCTGCGCCGTCTGCTACGTCGCCGCGCGATATACCCTGCCGCCGACCTTTCAAATCGATCTCGCCCCCGCAGACCTTATCCAGGATGCCCCACAGCACGCCATCACTCAGGTGGCGTCGCGCCACATCCCCCTGCCTTACTTCCCCTCCGGCCCACCCGCTGCCCTGCTCTGAAATCCGTTATTGATTGAGACGACTTTCAACACTCGCAGGAGCAGCCGTGGATACACGATTGTCCACGCGCGGGTTCTCGCTGGTTGAATTGCTGGTTGTCATCGGGGTGATTGCCTTGTTGATCGGGCTGTTGATGCCCGCGGTCTCCGCCACGCGGCGCCAGGCGCAGTCCATCGCCTGCCTGACCCAATTGCGGCAGATCGGCGTAGCCACCCTGATGTATGCCGGTGATAACAACGGCGCGCTCCCGCGCAGCATGCACTCGGCTTTGGGATTCAACGTCGCCCCATGGGGATATGCGCTCATGCCATATCTCGATGCCGGACCTGTCATGGCATCGGGGCCGTCCTGGGATCGCCTCTGGCAGACGATTTATCGCTGCCCGGCGGATCCCCGGCGCAGTCCGGGTGACTGGAGCTATGGCAAGAACGTCTACCCTGAACTCACAGCCATCGAAACCGGTGGGCCAACCTGGTGGAAGCTCACCCAGATCCCCCAGCCGGCTGCGACCGTCCTTTACGCAGAGATGACCAGCGGCGGCATGGGTGATCACCTGATGGCTCACTTCTGGGTAACGTACACGGATCTCACCCCCGAGGTGGATGCGCAGCGGCATGGCCGCACATCAAACTATCTCTATGTCGACGGTCATGTCGTCACTCAATCTTTTGCAGCAACATTTGACCGTTCAAAGAACATCAACAACTGGAATCCCGCGACGGCCCGCTGAAGCAGTTTGCCACGCGAACGCCTTGGCCCGTCAATCAACTGGAGGAAACACCATGAACTTCAAGATCATCATCGGATGTCTCACCGCACTGTGCACCTTCACTGTCGCTCACGCGGTTGCGCACGATCATCATGACCACCTTGGTGGCCCCATGAAACACGTAAGCATCACCCTTGATGAAACCACTCTACAGATCCACATCGACCCCACCGTCGAGACGCCCATACTGCAGAATCTGTTGCTCCCGGGGCATGCCTACGACGGTGCCAAGGTTGTTCTCAACGACATCGCCCACAATGCGCAATACGGCTGGATGGCGGGAGGTTTCATCACGCTGCCCAGCCAGAGCGGCATCTTTATTCGCCTAGTCGACCAGACGCCGGGCCTGCGCACTTATGCCCAAGATGATTATTCGCCGTTGTTTGGCACCGATGGCACCTCCGATCTGTGGCGGTGGCCCGGAACGATGGTGCATAACTGGTACGCGATCGATCTGGACGCCATCACCTTTCCGGAGATGGCGATTTTCGCCACCTACGAGGCGTATATCGGCAGCATCTCACCAGCGAGCTATGGTGAAGCGTTGCCCGGCTATACCTCTGCCATGGTGACGCTGAACTGGACGGCTGTGCCCGAGCCATCCCTGGGATTGGGGTTGATCGGCGCTGGCTTGGTTCTGGGCGGTCGCCGGAGGGCAATGCGCGGTATACTGGCGGCATGACAATGCGAATGCCCATCAGCCTGGCGGTACTGCTGTGCATGGCTGGAACGGCCTTGGGGCAAGCCCCGGCCGCTCCAGCCACCCAGCCCGATTCTGTTGAAGCACGCAAGGCACAGCAGCGTCAATTTATCGAGAAAC
>CAZSJB010000310.1:0-4499 GCA_964606625.1 uncultured Tepidisphaeraceae bacterium
GACGTGTTCGTCCTGTCTGATGCCGCTCGCCCATTCGCCCAGCATCCCAGGCTGGATTACGGCTCAACCTCGCCCGCAGTACTCGTGTATGAGCGGGCTCAGGGCAATAACCAGGTGTTTCTCGATCACAGCAGGGTGGACGATCCACAACCGCTGACCTCCGCCGAGGCAGCCCGGGCCTTGCTCGTTGCCCATGCCTATGGAGGATCCGGTACCGGAAGCAATAACCCGCTGAACGGGGGTAAGAAGGACAGCATGCTCGCCGGCCCCCTATGTGCTCGACTCATTGGGGTGGTGGAGGGACAGAATCTGCTGGACACGATCGTGCTGAATCTTGCATCCAATGTCCGTTGTGGTAAGCCGGCTTGGGAACGTCCCGTCTGTACGGGTCCATCCAAGACTCCTAGCCAGGGCGTGGCCGATCTGTACACCCGCAACACTCGCGCAGTTCGTCTCACCCCGAACGAGGACGGTTCGCGATGTGTCGCGGTTGCCATCTTCCAAGGCGAAGCAGTTGCCAATGATGAGGATGCGCCAATCGACCCCATGATCCCCAGGTATCGTGCCTCGGACAAAAGGTTCAAGCCAGTGCGTCTGAACCCTGATCGGGCAATGTGGCGCGACGCCCATGTGTTGCTGGCTGCAAGCAGCGCTGCCACCGCCATACCGATTCGCGCACTGCCTACACTTCGCGTGTTAGCCAGCAGCAAGCTGCTTTCCGAGGGAGCAGTGTCGCTGCGTATCCTGGGGATAGCAGCCGATGCACAAGGGCCCGTGACATCATTGTGGCGTGATGAGACGCTGCCCTTCGGCTTGTCGGTGATCACTGATGACGCCCGGTATGCGGCGATGACGCGTGCAGTCGCCTTGGCTGAAGAGTACGCCATGCGAACACGCAAGCGTATTTATGGATTTGCTCACCGCTATCTGCAGGACAGTTCGGCCGCTTCCCCGGACAAACAGACCGTCTCCACCTTAGCCGATGAACTGTCCTCCAACCTGTGTGATTTCTGGTCAACCCTGTCGCCAGTCGGCCAGCGGATCGCCTGCGACGGGTTTGATGAGGATGCATGGGCTCAACTGCTGCGCAAGACCAGCGAGGCTGTCTATCAGCAGGCGATCAACCGCCTGCCGCCGGATGCTCGGCGCTATCGCGCTCAGTTCGCAAAGAGGAGCGACGATAGTGGGGCGGTGGAGGATGGCAGGCCCAAGTGCAAGGCAAGGAAGGGGGCTAGCAAGAAAGGAGCTGTCGTATGACCCGAAAGGACGTGAATCCTGTCCCTCTGGTTCGGCGGCTGATCGAACTCAAAGAACGCAACGATCGTGGGGCCCTGGCAGCGCTGCGCAGCGGGTTGGGCAAACCGCCGGGTGCGGCGCCGCGGATGTTGCCGTACGTGGCACCGTTCCTGAGTCGGGACGATGGTCCGGCCACGGAAGCGGCGTTCCTCACTGCCGCACTGTTTGCGCGGCATCCGCAGCACGCGGATATGGGCACGCTGGGCGAGTCATTGCGCCTCGCTACCAGGAGCGACGCCAACCCGAACGGCAAGCACGGGCTGGAAGGCGTGGAGAGACGCTTTGCCGCGGCACTGGATGCCGATCCACAGGATCTCGCCCGGCATCTGGACGGGCTTGTCTCCCTGTGCGAGTCCGCCGGCGTAGCGATCAATTGGCACCGATTCTACCGGGATCTCTGCACCTTGCTGGGGCAGAACGAAACACTGCAAATTCGCGTCCGCACCCGCTGGGCACGTGAGTTTTGGGGCGGCGAAGGACATGTCGACGAATCCGGGCAAACAGTCATTTCCGGCATTTCAGAAGAGGAGAGTGAACAATGAACGTCAAGACCATCGAGTTGCATTTGCTCCAGAGCTTCCCGCCCTCCTGCGTCAACCGCGACGGCAACAATTCCCCCAAGGACTGCACCTTCGGCGACGCGCGCCGGGCAAGAATCTCCAGCCAGAGCCTCAAGCGTGCCATCCGCCAGGCTGAATCGTTTGCGACCACGGTGGGGGAGGCGATCGCGACACGCTCCAAGCAGATGCGTGACAAGAAGCTCATTCCCTACCTGATCCAGTCGGGGCTGTCCCGTGAGGAGGCGGAGAAGGTAGCCGACAGTTTCCGCAGAGAGCTGGCGAAAGATGACAAGAAGGCGAACCTCACCTCGGTGGGTCTGTATTTCGGCGATGCCGAGTTGTTCGCACTGCTTGATGCGTACCGCAGCGGCGACAAGAAATGGAAGAAGAAGGGCACGCGCAAGAGCGCAGACGTGGCTCTGTTTGGCCGCATGCTCGCTGAGGCGGCGGAGCTGAATGTCGATGCCGCCGCTCAGGTCGCTCACGCCATCTCAACGCACAAACTCAGCCAGGAGATGGACTACTGGACCGCAGCGGATGATCTGAAAGACCGAATGGAAGGCGAAGACGCTGGTGCGGGGATGCTGGGTACGGCCGAGTTCAACGCATCGGTCTTCTATCGCTATGCCTGCGTGAGCGTGCCGATGCTCACGAGGAATCTGAACGATCAGGAAGACCTGGTGCGCAAGACGATCGAAGGCTTCCTGATTGCCTCCTACGACGCCATACCCACCGGCAAGATCAGCGGCCATGCACAGCACACGCCACCGTTTTTCGCCCTGGCTGTCGTCCGCCGAAAGGGTCAGCCACTGAACCTCTGCAACGCCTTTCTCAGTCCTGTTCGCGCACGCAACGGGCGCGGGCTGGATATTGAATCGACCGACGCCTTGCTTGCGCATCTGAATCGCATGCGTGCGATGGTGCCCGTCGACGATGCCGACTACATCCTGGCGCATGCACTGGCTGAGGAACCGAAAGCCGAGCGCGTCGACAAGGTAGGCGGCTATGGTCCGCTGGTGGCCAAGGTGATGGAGAAACTTCAATGAGCACACTTCTACTGCGCCTGGCCGGGCCGCTGCAGAGCTGGGGATACCGCTCGCGCTACAACGATCGCGATACGGGACTGGAGCCGAGCAAGAGCGGCGTGGTGGGACTTCTATGCTGCGCGTTGGGGCAGGACCGTGCCGAGAGCCCGACGCGACTGGCGGCTTTGCGCATGCATGTGCGGGTGGATCGGCAGGGCACGCTGCTGCAGGACTTCCATACGGCTGGCGGCGGGGTCTTTCGCGGCAGCCGAAACTACTTTGCACCAACCAGTGCGGGCAGCAAGGGCAAGAATCCCGTCGTGACGCAGCGTCACTACCTGCAGGATGCGTCATTTCTTGTAGCCCTCGAAGGTGACAGCGACCTGCTGCAGACGCTCGCCAGGAAGTTGATCGATCCCGAGTGGCCGCTGGCCCTGGGACGGAGATCCTGCCCGCCAAGTGAGCCGGTGCTTGAGGCCTTTTGCGAGAGCGATGCCCGAACTGCATTGCTGAGCCATCCCCTTCGCTTGCACCCCAGCCGCTTGCCGCTGCGCTGGAACCCCGGCATCCAGCGCTACGAACCGGAGGTCTCGAAACTACCGATCCGATTTGTGTGGGAGTGTGGGCCGAACGATCCCGGCAGTGAACTGCGTCGCGATGTGCCGTTGACCTGGTCTGATCGGTTGCGGCGCGAGTACGGCGTTCGGTTCGTGCGCAGCGAGATCCACCAGCTCACGCCCGAGATCCTCACATCGCCCGAGCCTGTTCGTCAGGAGGTGGTCTTATGAGCCTGTATCTCTCGCGGCTGTGCCTCAATCCCCTGTGTGCCGCCGCACTGAAGTTGGCTGCCGATCCGTACGAACTGCACCGTAAGCTGGCGCCGACGGTCTATGCCTCGGGCGGCGACGCCGTCATCGCGGGGGATGGGACCCGGCGTGCCGGCTTGTTGTTCCGTGTCGATGCCACTGACCAGGGGCCTGTGGTGCTCATGCAGACGTCCTGCATTCCACGCTGGGACGCCTTGCAGCTTGCGCCACGTGTACTTCGCGATACGCCCCAGCACAAGCTCTTTCAACCCTCCTTCTACGCGGGACAACGCTTGAACTTCCGACTTCTGTGCCAACCATCCCGGCGACTCAGCGGGCAGTTCGGTACGAAAGCCAACGGCAAGCGCAAACCAGGCCCGCGCCGTGCCTGCCGTACGGACGAACAGCGCCTGGCCTGGCTGCATCGCAAGTCGCATGACAATGGCTTTATCGTCGAATCGGTGGGTTTGACGCTGGTGAACTGGATCAACTCCAAACGCCGCCAGACAGCGGGTGGTCAGCCGGCCGAATCCTATGAGGCAGCCCAGGCACGTGCTCATTCCGGCGGACCGGAGCGGCTGCTTGGCGCCGTCCGGTTCGATGGTGTCCTGGTGGTTGCTGACCCCAACCGGTTCAGCCAGGCCATCGCCTGTGGGATCGGGCCGGGCAAGGCATTCGGCTTCGGCCTGCTGTCGGTGGCGCCAGCAACATAAGATCGACGTGATTGCCTGGATTCCGTCAAGCATGCCTGTCCGCATTGGCGGTGATCCTGGCGATCTGCTCTTTGGCAAGTGATTATTTTCTTCCCCACG
>CAZSJB010000311.1:0-4470 GCA_964606625.1 uncultured Tepidisphaeraceae bacterium
GACCACCCGGTGATGAGTCTCAAATGGACCTGGCAGGAGGGTGAACCGTGGTTTGGCGCACACGATGTGCGCAAAAGTGCATGGCGTGCGGTGCTGGCTGGAGCGTGTGGACATACCTATGGGTGTCATCCGGTCTGGCAGATGTGGGAGCCGAAATATCCCATCCACAATCACGTGCGCACCCCCTGGCAGCAGGCAATCGAGCATGAAGGCGCCAACCAGATGCGGCATCTGCGCGCCCTGATGGAATCGCGCCCCATGCTGGGACGCGTGCCGGATCAGGCAATGCTGATCGATGCGCCCGGGCCGGAGGATGGCGCACGGCATGTACGTGCGATGCGCGCTTCCGACGGGTCGCATGCGTTCATTTACATCCCCACAGGCGAGCCGGTGCGGGTGGATCTGTCGCGTCTGCGCGGCGCCGTGACGGCGAGCTGGTTTGATCCGCGAACCGGTCAACTCCAGGAGATCAGACAGTTTGAGCAGTCGTATCGTGAGGCATTCGTGCCGCCCACCCGAGGCGAGGAAGCCGATTGGGTGCTGGTGCTGGATGCGTGAAGCTTTTCCCCATCAAGGGGCAATGCAGCAGTGGGGTGGATCAATAATTGTTCGCCTTCAGATGAATGGCCAACGGCAATGGGGCACTCCCTGATGAGAAGACTGACAATCCGTGGTGGACCGATGCTGGCTGGGCTGCCAGGGGCGCTGTTTCTGATGATCTGCTGCTTGCCGGTGCTGGGATGGATGCTTGGGGCCACCGTGCTGCACTGGGGAGAGCTTACGCGGGTGATGGACGCACATTGGCAGATTACCCTGGCGAGCGTGGGGTATGCGGTGGGGAGTGCGGTTGTTGCGGTGATCATTGCGTTTCCGGTGGCGGTGGTGCTGGGGCGGGGACGAGATGGCGTGGCGCTGGGGGTGGGGATGGTCATGTTGCTGGGGCTTTTGCAGCCGTCGATCGTTTACACCTATGGATGGGTTCAGATTTATCGCATCGCGGAGATATTCCCACAGCCGCAGTCCTGGGCGGATGTGATGCGCTGCGTGCTGATGCTGGCAGGCTGGTTATGGCCGATCCCGGCTGCGCTGGTGGGGCTGACGCTGCGGCGGATGGATGTGCAGCTCCAGCAGCAGGCGCTGATGGACGGAGCGCTATGGCGCGTGACCTTGCGACATCTGCTGCCAGCCATGCTGGTGTCCGGCGCAGCCGTGATAGTGCTGGCGCTACAGGAGTTTTCTGTTTTTGATTACAGCGGGATTCGCGTAGTGGCTACGGAGGTCCGGGCGATTTTCATCTCGACCACCGACCCGTCCCTGGGCGCCGCCCGCGGGTTGGGCACTGCATTGCCCGTGGTGGCGCTGGTTCTGCTCATCGCCGGAATCTGTCTTGGCGTGGGGCGGAGCGCCGCGATAGGGGAAGGCATCGAAGTGGGACGCTGGCCGCGGCGCCTGAATGCGGGATGGAGATGGTATGGGATGACGGTGCTGGTGCTGGGCGTGACCCTGGCGCTGCCCATTGCTGCTCTGGTGAGCTCCCTTCGCAAGCCAAACGGCCCGGTCGGGATGCTGCGCACCTATGGGCCGGAGTTTGCCGGATCGCTCACCCTCAGCGGAATCGTGATCCTCTGCGCTGCGGCGATCGCTGTCTCGGCGACGATCGTGCGCCTGCGTGGGATGATTCTGTTGAGCTTGCTGCCCTTTCTGATCGGGGGACAATTGGTGGCGATCGCCCTGATCCGCCTTTACAATCGGCCGTGGCTGGACTGGATTTACAACCAGTGGCCGATGGTGGTGATCGGCGAGGTGGCGCTGTTCGGCTGGGTGGCGCTGGTGGCGGGGCGGTTGACATGGACCGCGCCGTGGCGGGCGCTGCGGGAGATCGCCAGCGTCGATGGTGCCACCGCATGGCAGGTGGGATGCTATATCATCTGGCCGCTGGCCTGGCCAATCTGCCTGGCCGCGGCGCTGTTGGTGGGGATCCTGTCGCTGGGGGAAGTGCCTGCGATGGTCTTGCTGACACCCCTGCGGCCGCCGACGATCGTCCCCTGGTTGGTCCAGTGGGTTCACATGCAACGATCGGATGAAATGATTGAAGGATCGCTGCTGCTACTGGGATTGGTGATGGCGCTGTCAGCGATGGTGCTGGCGCTGGCATGGATTGCCAGCCGGCGCTGGGACAGCCATCGGCTGCGCCGTCAGCGGCAACGCGGCGAACCCGTCAGTGCGCCGCGATGGTTCAGTTGGCTGATCGTACTGCTGCTGTTGCTGGGGGGCTGTGGCGGCGGCGACAAGCCCCAGGCGATCTGGTGTGAAACCGGCACAGCCGAGGGGCAGGTGATCTATCCGCGCGTCATCGCCTACTCCAAGCTGACCGACAGCTTTTTCATCATCGATCGACTGGCGCGCGTGCAGCACATCGACCGCAACGGCCAGCCCATCCACGAATGGCGCATGCCCGACTGGCGCGTCGGCAAACCCGTGGGGGCTTCGGTTGCGCCGGACGGACGGCTGTGGGTGCCGGATACGCATTATCATCGCGTGATCGTCTATGAGCCGGACGGCACCGAGGTGTTGCGCTTCGGCAGCTTCGGATACGGTGATGGCCAGTTCATGTTGCCGACAGACGTGGCGTTTGATGAGCAGGGGCATGCCTACGTCGCTGAATATGGCGATAACGATCGCATCCAGGTCTTTGATCAGCAGGGTAATTATCTCCGGCAGTTCGGCAGTTTTGGACAGGGGGATGGGCAGTTTGCGCGTCCGCAGTCACTGCTGATTCATGAGGGGCTGGTCTATGTCGCCGATGCATGCAATCACCGGATTGCGATCTTCCGGACCGACGGCACATTTGTGCGCAACATCGGCGAGGTGGGGACAGGGCTGGGGCAGTTTCGGTTCCCTTATGGCATCGCCATGGACAACCGCGGGCGGCTGGTCGTGTGTGAGTTCGGCAACAACCGGGTTCAGTTGATTGACCCGGAAACCGGGCGTGGCTTGGCCACCTGGGGTATCGGGGGCCGCGAACCCGGGCAACTGGCCTACCCGTGGGGGGTAGCCGTGGATCAACGGGATCGCGTGGTGGCTGTTGATGCGGGGAACAATCGGCTTCAGGTGTTCCGGTTTTAATCAGGGAAGAGATTGAAAATAGGACTATCCGGTTCTGTCTTGACCTTCTGATTTTATCCGTCGCGTGTTTTTCGGGCAGCATCTGCTACATAGTGCAGGATGCTGACCTGCCAATCACCACGGAAGGTAATGCGCGTGGCGTATCGGGCGGTTTGCCTGTGGCTCCCGAGGTTCCGCAATCGATGTAGCTGACAAACTGGCGAAGCGGATTCGCGATAACGGGTTTGGCTAGCTATTGCCAGCGAATACAGTGGCGCTGCCTGTTCCCGATGTCGATACGGTGTGCACGCATATCATCGAGCCGGAGGTGGTCATGAGCGATCCCTATGATCTTGAGCGGTTTGTGGCGGCGCAGGAAGGGGTGTATGAAAGGGCGCTGGGGGAGTTGCGGAGCGGTCGCAAGCGGTCGCACTGGATGTGGTTCATTTTCCCGCAGATTGCCGGGCTGGGCTCGAGCGCGATGGCGCAGCGGTATGCGATTGCGGATCTTGAGGAAGCCAGGGCGTACCTGGCGCATCCTGTACTGGGGCCGCGGCTGATCGAATGCGCGGAGGCGGTGCTTGCGGTGCAGGGGAAAACTGCTTACGAGATCTTCGGCTCGCCCGATGACCTGAAGCTGCGCTCCTGCGCGACGCTTTTCAGCCAGGTGTCGCCGCCGGGGTCAGTGTTTCACCGGCTGATCCACCAGTATTTCAACGATGAGCCCGATCCGCTGACCCTGGATCGGCTGAACCGCTCTTAGTTGCTTTCCGTTGGTTGCCTTCTCATGTTTCTCAAGCCTTCTGGAAAGCAGCCTCAACCAGGCGGGAAAGACTTGCAGGATATTGAGCTTGCTGAAAGGCATAGGATGCGAGCGGAATTCGCCATGTTCGGTTGTCACGCCAGCGTGCCCCCTGATACGATGCGGGGCGCAAAGGAGTGCTGTAAATGGCTGGCGAGACGGAACTTCATAAGACGTTGAAAAAGGAAGGATGCCGCTGGCTTTACCGGATGGGGTACCGGTGTATCGCGGCTGAGGTTCGTCTCAAGCCCTTGGGCATCATCGACGCGGTGGGGACGGGCATCTTCCGGCCCGGCCACAACTTCCTCAATGCCCGTTGCGAAGTGCCGCAGGTCTGCTTCATCGAATGCAAAGCCTCCCGTGCGGATTTCCTGCGGGATATGAGCCACAACGGCCAACTGTCGCTGTGTAACATCGAACGACGGCGCAACATTCGCCACAGCGTCTACCGCAATCCCAGCCGTGGATTGCGGCAGGCGGTGGGGCTGGGCAAGTTCAAAGCCTGCATCGCCCAGCCGATGGCCAACCTGCATTACATCCTTGCCCCCGCAGGCATCATCCAG
>CAZSJB010000312.1:0-4449 GCA_964606625.1 uncultured Tepidisphaeraceae bacterium
AATGGCGGCGTGCGCGGCCGCCGTGCCGACGTCATCGACGAAGAGAACTTTGTCGAGCCCGGCAGCGACATCGACAAGGTCATCCGTGATCACCTGGATTACAGCGGCTTTGACATCGGCATCCTCACCGGCCAGAGCGTCTACGGCGCCAGTGCCATCGCGGATCACGCCTATGCCGCGTCGCTATGCCGAGCATTCAATGACTGGACAATCGAGCACTGGTTGCCGCGCGACAAACGCTTCCGCTACTGTATGGCGATCGGGACGCAGGATCCCATCGAAGCCGCCAAGGAGATCGATCGTATCGGCGATCATCCGCAAATTTGCGGCGTACTCATGCCCGGGGGTGCGCCACGCCCCTTCGGCCAGAAGTTCTACCACCCGATCTACGAAGCCTGCTGCCGCCACAACCTGACTCCCGCCATTCACTTTTTCAGTGAAGGCGGCGGGATCAATCCTCCCCCCACGCCGGCAGGCTATCCCGGCTCGTACGCTGAAAGCCGTGCGTCGCGCTACACCATTTACCTGGCCCACCTGGCCAGCATGATCTACGAAGGTCTGTTCGAGATCTTCCCCACCATGAAGTTCGCGATGCTCGAGTGCGGGTTTGCATGGATTCCGTCCGCCCTGTGGCGCATGGACAGCGACTGGAAGGGCCTGCGCCAGCAAGTGCCATGGGTGAAGCGCCTGCCCAGCGAGTATGTCATTGAGCATGTCCGCTTCAACTCCCAGCCAATCGACGAACCGCCCAAGCGCAGCGATGTCGAGCAACTGGTCAACTGGATGCACGGCGAGCGTACGCTCATGTTCGGCAGCGACTTTCCCCACTGGGACTATGACGACCCAGCGCACACGTTGACGGAACTGTCCGCGCCACTGCGCAAGCGCGTGATGGCAGATAATGCCGTCGAGACCTTCAATCTCCGTCCGCTCGACAATGCCTGAATCTCCCGGCATCAAGGAGAAGCGATGACAAGGATTGCACTTGTGAGCACCCTGCTGGCTGCGCTATGCGCATGGCCTGTGTCAACTGCCCTGGCTGATCCGGTCTTTGTGGACCTGGCGAGCGTGGCCAACCGGTCGCTCCAGGATGACGGCGTTAGTGACAACGGCAATGGCGGTTGGACGGACGAAGGCCCCAATGACATGTTCATGTATCCGCCTGTGCCGCAGGGTGAGATAGTGCGCAACGGGCATCGCTTCCATCTTGCTGCCCCTAGATCGCCTGAGGATCCAGTTCTGGTTCTGCTCCGCGGCCGGCGCATGCCGGACCTCCCTGAGAAAGTCACTGTGGCGGTCAATGATGCAACCGGAGCATATGTATACGTGCTGCACAACCTGACACGCCTGCCCCCTGGCATGCCCGGAGATGCCGCCGTTGCGCGATATACCTTTCGGTATAACGATGGATCGGAAGCAACCTTCACCCTTCATGCCGGCCAGCATCTGCGCAACTGGTGGACGCGTAACTGGTACGACAATTCCGGAGCCGATGCCTGGCCGATCCTGATGGGCCGCAACGCCGAGAGCACCAAGTGGAAGCATTTTGTAGGTGCGTGGGCAACGCGCTTGTCTAATCCGCATCCGAACAAGCCGATCACTGCCATTCACCTTGAGTCTCTCGGGCTGGCTGTCCCCGCGATCTTTGCCATCACGATCGATGACGCCGATTATCATGCCAGCGACCAGATCAAGTCTCACTACTCCCGGCCAGCAGATCCACCGATTGGATATTTCGACGAAAAGCTCGCGCACCAGCGCAGCCAGATCTTCCAGGCCATGGTCGACCGCGAGATGGTGCGGGGTGTGCGAAGCGTCGCGGTGATTGCCCCGGACATGCTGGCTATTACACTCGATGCATGGGTTTCGGGCGGCCCGGGAGCCGGCGAGGAAAAGGCCGCAGCATTACAGAAACCTGAATCGTTCCTTATCTCCATGAATGGCAGCGACACCACTCAGCCCAAGCGCGTGGGTCGCCTGAGTTTCGAGTACTGGAACGGAGATATCGGCCCATTTCAGCAGCAATTCATCTACTGGCACACCTATTACCTGCAGCTTGATCGGCCGATCTCCCCCGGCACCACGGTTCAGGTCAGCGTTGCCAGGATTGAAGAACCCTTTGTCAGCAGCGCAACATTTACATTTGATCCAGCCAGCCAGATCACGCCGGTAATTAAGGTCAACCAGGTGGCCTATGCTGCCATGAGCACGCGCCGCTACGCTTACTTGGGCTGGTGGGCAGGTGATCTTGGTGCGGTCAATTACGATCAGCTCGAGACATTCACCGTCGTCAATGAAACCACTGGTGAGCAGGCCACCGGACCGATCACCCTCCGCGCTGCCGACGACTCGCTCAGTGGCGAACGCGTCTACGAGATGGATCTCAGCCGGCTTGGGCCGGGCCAATATCACATTCGCATCGATGATCTGGGCCGGTCCAGCAGCTTCGAGGTGGGCGGTGAAGGCATCACTGAGTTGTATCGCCAGACCAACCGCGCCTCTTACCACCAGCGAGCCGGCACGGCCCTGGAAGAGCCATACACCACCTTCACCACGCCGATTCATCACCATCGCGTTACGCGCAGTGGTCGCGTTCTCTCCGACGAAGCGCCCGAGCGCGACGGTGATCCCTCGCGCATCTACCGTGGTGGTTATCACGATGCAGCTGACTTCGACGTCTTCACCTATCACCTGCGGGCAACGGGCCACACCCTCCTGGCGTATGAGATGAATCCCGGCGCATTTGGCGATGGTGATCTGAACATCCCTGAAAGCGGCAATGGCATTCCCGATGTACTGGATGAGGCACACTGGGCACTGCTGGCATATCGTGAACTCCAACACGACGAGGGCGCCATTCCGCTGGGACGAGGTAATGCTCAGGATGCTCAACGGGATTACGTTCGCCGACATGGCCAGGCACCGGAGTATGGCATTTTTCCGCCCCGGATGTCGTCCGCGGCGGAATACGCAGCCGTAGCGGCGCAGTATGCCCGAATGATCCGCAAGCACGACCCCGAGCGTGCCGCCGCCTATCAATCGTCCGCGGAGCGGGCATTCAAGTGGATGCAGTCGCAGCCACGCGGCGAAAGAGACCGAGATGCAGACGTACTCGCTGCCTGGGCAGCTGCCGAGTTATATGCCACCACCGGCAACACTGCCTATCACGAGGACTTCAAGCAGCGATTCAACGCGGGTGCATTCCGCAACGCCCACTACGGAATGGCCCAGTATTATCCCGCTCTCATGGGCACTTACCTGCGCCTCCCCGACCGGCTGGTAGATCAGACGATCCATGAGGCAATGCGCAGCGAGATCCTCCGCCGCGCCAATGATGGCCTCCGGAAGCTCGATGAAGTGCCCTACCGCGTTGGGCTGGGCAATCGCAATCGCGGATTTGGATGGGGTAATCTCAACGGCGGCGGACATTATGCCAACCTGCTGCTGCTCGCATATGACCTCACGGGTGAGCAGCGCTACCTGGATGGCGCCAGCCTGAATGCTGATTTTCAGCTTGGTTGCAACCCTCTGTCCAAAACGTTTATCACCGGCATGGGTGATCGGCCGCCCCGCCATCCACAGATCGCCGCATACCTCTACACCGGCCCCGGAAAGACCGGCCAGACCGTTCGGGGAATCACTATTTACGGCTTGGCGGATCGTGCGCTGCCGTGGTATCCGGACGACGTTCCGCCGTGGCGACGCTGGCGGGACATCGGCAATGGCGGCGCTGAAGTCAGCAGCGAATTCACCATCACCGAAACCATTGGCGCATCGTCGATGCTATACAGCACCCTGCATGCGCTGCATCAACGCACGCACCGTACCTCTGCAGTTCAGGAAGGAAGTCGTTAATGCATTCCAGCCACCTTCAATCGCCTCGGCAGTACACTGTTGATACCGCCAAGCTTCCGGTCTGCCCGGTTCATGAGTTGCCCCCCGGTTCACGGCGGATCGTTCAGACGAAGGACGGAATCAGCATTGGTGTGTTCAACATCGACGGGGAGTTTTACGCCCTGCGCAACATCTGCCCACACCGCAAGGCTCCGCTGTGTAAAGGTCAGATCACCGGACGTGTTACCAGCGACGGCCCCGGAAACTGGCAGATGCACGAAACCAGGGACATCCTGCGCTGCCCGTGGCACGGCTGGGAGTTTGATATCCGGACCGGTCAGTCTGTCTTCAACCCGCACAAGGTGCGCGTCAAGGCGTACGACGTCACGGTGGAATGCAGCGGCGGCTGTGAAAGCGGCGACGAAGATCCCTCTCTCCAGACATTCCCGGTGACGGTTGAATCGGGGATCGTGACGGTGCTGCTCCGCAGTTCATCGGCAGCGCCGCGGCATCGATGAGCACTCCTGCCCCCCAGCCAATGCCCCCCTCTACCCTAGGGTGTGAACACAGGAAGAGGCTGCACGCGCTGATCTTGCTCACACCTGACACAGCCAG
>CAZSJB010000313.1:0-2278 GCA_964606625.1 uncultured Tepidisphaeraceae bacterium
GCGAGTATGCCACTTCACACGATACAAGCTGGGTGGTCGAGGGAGCGGCGCGCTTTCTGCTGAGTGACGATCCCCAGGCGGTGGCTTTGCGCGAACAGGTGACATTTCTGTTGATCCCGCTGATCGACCCCGACGGCGCCCTGGCCAACCGTTTTGATCACTATAACCGCGCTTATAGTGAGCGTAACACGCTGCCGGATGCGCTGGCATACGCCGCCTGGTTCGAGCGCTGGGTGGATGAGGAAAAGCGGCTGGATGTAGCGATCAGTTTTCACAACACGGAATCGGCCTTCGGTGAGCATCTGTTCTGCGTTTACACTGATTCCGGCCGTCCCGAGCCTTGTCTGGCGTTGCATGACGCGATCCTGGACCAGTTCAGCGACGGAGCGTTCAACGTGCGTCAGGAGGCAGGTTCGGGGTACACTATCACGCAACTCAATGGATTTCTGGGCTATTATTACGGCCCCCTGCCCCTGCTGTACCAACTCAACAGCCAGGAAGCGGATTATCACCTGACACTGCACGATTTGCGGGAGATCGGACGGCGAATAGCGCTCGGCTGTGGCAATTACTTTGATTCGTCGGAGGCGGAGGAGGCGCTGGTGGGCATTCAGTATCTGCGCGCCGGCCGCAAGGAGCGGCTGGCCAATGTTCCCGCGGACCTGAACCCGATCGAACGTGCCAATCAGCTTGGCTGGAACACCGTATACGCCAAGCGTGAACACCTGCAACGCCTGGAGGGCGAGACGCCCCAGCCGTGATTGTCAGATCTGCTCCAGCATCTGCTCGATGACCTTCATGTTGCCGAGGGTGTCCTGCTTGGTGACAGGCAGGGGCTGATCGTCGAGGACGGCGGCGGCGAAGGCGTCGGCTTCCATGCCGTAGAGGGGAAGCGGCGCGTTGACGGTGATGCGCTGGCGCGGGGGCGGGGTTACCGGCGCGGGGGCTTTGTCGGCAGTTTGATCCATCTTCGGCGGTGTGCCGCGGGCGATGGTGAACTCGGCCTGCTCAACCGGCGGTTTCCAGGGAATGGGGATTTCGATATAGCCTTCGGTGCCCAGCAGGTAGGCGGTGTTGTCGGCTTGGGCGCTCATACCGCAGGAGAAGTTGGCAAGGATGCCGTTGGGGAACCGCATCAAGCCGGCTACCAGGTCATCCACGCCGGTTTCGTGGCGATGCCCCACGGCTTGCACGATTTCCGGTTCGGCCCCGGCGAACAGGCGCGAGAAATCGATGCAGTAACAGCCGATGTCCATCAGTGCCCCGCCGCCCAGTTCAGGGACGAATCGCACGTTGCCTTCGATTTTCCGCGTACGATAGCAGAAGCTTGTGCGGATAATCTGGAGCTTGCCGATTTCGCCGCTGCGCACGATGTCATGGACGGCTGTGGTCAGCGGATGGCAACGGTACATGAACGCTTCCATGAGCTTGCGATCAGCCGCCTCGGCTGCGGCGAACATGCGTTCACACTCGTCGAGATTCATGGCGAAGGGCTTTTCGCACAGCACATGCTTGCCAGCCTGGAGGGCCCGGATCGTCCATTCACAGTGCATGGAGTTAGGCAGGGAGATATAGACGGCATCGACGGCTGGATCATTTAGCAATTTTACATAATCCGGGTAGGCGGAAGGGATACTGAACCTGGCGGCGAAGGCATCGGCTGTCTCCTGGCACCGGGAGGCCACCGCCGTTACAACACTGCGCCGGGCACCGCTGACACCTTCGGCGAACTGCCGCGCAATGTTTCCCGTTCCGATAATTCCCCAGCGTAGTTGATCAGCCATATGTTATTGCCTGCTCTTTCCCTATGAACCCCGTCGCGGGGGATAATGCTCACTCCGGCTCCCGATGCCGCCGATAACCGCAAACCTGCGGCGGGTGAATGTGTCCTTCCAGGCGCAGGTGCGCACAGCTTACCTGCTGAGTTGACCGATACTCTTCCATGACGTAGTCAAGTGGAAGAAAGATTCCCTGAATTGACACAGCCGCTGTTCTACCACGAAATGACCCCGATGCAGACTGAAACTGCCCCCACCAGTTCCCCTGCCACCGCTCCTGCGGCGCCGGCTGAGAGCGCGAACGATCCAAAGTACGCTCCGATCGGGTTCTGGAAGCAACTGCTCGAGGATTATCGCCATCACGAGACGAAAATCAGCAAGCCCGGCCTGCACGCGGTCCTGGTGTACCGGTTTGGCCGGCGCATCTTGTCGATGCCGGCAATCTTTCGGATTCCGTTGAAGATCCTTTACAAACCGATGCACTGGTTTGTGCGGAACTT
>CAZSJB010000313.1:2300-4443 GCA_964606625.1 uncultured Tepidisphaeraceae bacterium
CTGCCCGAGACGACACAGGTCGGCCGGCGGTTCAAGATCGGCCACCAGAGCGGGATCGTGATCCATCACCATTCGGTGATCGGGCACGACTGCCTGATCCGCCAGAACTGCACGATCGGCGCGGGATCGGAGAGTTTTGCGGACAAAGGCCCGATACTGGGTAATGGGGTGGAGATGGGGGCTGGGTCGGTGATCATCGGGGCGGTGAAGATCGGTGATAATGTCCGCATCGGCCCCAATGCGGTGGTGATGACCAACGTGCCGGCGGGCTCGACGGTGGTAGCCCCCCCGGCGCGGATCATCCCGCCGCCGAAACCGAAGGCATAACCCAATGTGGTACGGGCTATCAGCCCGTGTCTTGAACGCAAACCCACGGGCCGCCAGCCCGTTTCATAACCCATGAGCAGTATGGCCACAGGCGAACCATCCAAGGATCCGAAACTCGGCAACGACGCTTTGCGGCGTGGCGATGAGCTGCGCAAAGCCGGCGATCATCGCGGTGCAGTGGAAGCGTATCTTCAGGCCGCGACAGCCACCGAGGTGCCCGAGTCGCAGCTTTGCCTGAAGATCGCTCGCGCTTACGCGCAGCTTGGCGAGGACGAGCAGGTCCGTCGATGGGCGCTGGCTGCGCTGGATGCGGGCGAGGACTTCATGACCTGGCAGGGTGTTGCCGGTCTGCTGGGCAAGTATCTCTCCACCGAGTGGCCCAACCGCAAGCGCACCGCTCGCGTCGCGATCCTGGGCAGCTATACTACAACTCAGTTCAAGCAAATGCTCGGTGTCGCCGCCATCAAGTTCGGCGTACAGGTCGAGATCTACGAATCGCACTACGGCCAGTACCAGCAGGACATCATCGACCCCAACTCCGGGCTGTACGCCTTCAAACCGAACTTTGTCATCCTGGCGGTTCACAACGGGGAAGTGCGCCTGCCCGCCTATACCGAGGATCACGAGAAAGCCGTCGAAGCCGAAGTGGCCCGCTGGACGCAGTTGTGGCGCACTGTCCAGGAGCGATCCGGCGCACGGGTCATCCAACACAACTTCGTGCTCGATACGGATGTCCCGATGGGCCATCTCAGCAGCCGCCTGCCGGGCTCGCGCTATATGATGACCCAAAAGCTCAACCAGCGGCTGGGCGAGGCGGCTGGGGCAAATGTCAGCATCGTCGACTGCGAGCGCCTGGCGGGCATGATCGGCAAAACCCGCTGGTTTGACCCCAAGTACTGGCATCTCAGCAAGCAGGCCGTGTCGCTGGACGCCCTGCCGCTGCTGGCGAAGCACACGGCAGCCGTCCTGGCAGCCGACTTGGGGTTGAGCAAGAAGTGCCTCGTGCTCGACCTGGACAACACGCTCTGGGGCGGCATCATCGGCGAGGACGGCTTGGGCGGGATCAAGCTCGGCCAGGGCTCGCCCATCGGCGAAGCCTACGTCGCCTTCCAGGAGTACATCCTTGAACTGAAGCGCAAGGGCATCATCCTGGCGGTCAATTCCAAGAACAACGATGCTGACGCGCGGGAGGTCTTCGAGAAGCATCCGGAGATGCGCATCAAGCTCGACGACATCTCCATGTTCGTCGCCAACTGGGAGCCCAAGCCCCAGAACATCCAGCGGATTGCCCAGACTCTGAACATCGGCATCGACTCGCTGGTCTTTGTCGATGACAACCCGGTCGAGCGACAGGCGATGCGCGAGTTTCAACCGGAAGTGGACGTGATCGTCCTGCCGACGGATCCGTCGCAGTACGTGCGGGCGCTGAGTAATTATCTCCTGTTTGAAACCAGCAGCTTCACCAAGGAAGATGCCGCCCGGGCTGAGCAATATCGTGCCCGAGCCCAGATTGCCGAGCTGGAGATGCAAGCGAACGATATCGAGGAGTTTTATCGTTCGCTCCAGATGAAGGCACTGGTCCAGCCGTTTGATGAAGTCACCCTGCCGCGCATCGCCCAACTTCTGGGCAAGACCAACCAGTTCAACCTGACCACCCGCCGTCACGGCATCGGAGAGCTGCGCCAGTTCATGGCAAACCCCGATTGTGTGCACTATTCGCTGACGCTGCGGGATCGGTTCACGGATCACGGGCTGGTAAGCGTGATCATCGCGGTAAAGGATGAAGATGTGCTGGATATCGATTCGTGGCTGATGA
>CAZSJB010000314.1:0-4415 GCA_964606625.1 uncultured Tepidisphaeraceae bacterium
ACCGACGGCAACGTCACGATCACCAACAACACCATGCGCCGCATCCCCAGGGATAATACCGTCGCGGACCCGGCGGATGTCGCCGATACCGGCCCCGGCCTGGCAGCCACGGAAGAGGACACAAACGAATTCCGCATCGAGCCGGGAACAGTCGGCGCGATCAACGTGAACTGGAAGCAGCCGCTTCAGCTTGTCATTTCCGGGAACACGATCGATGGCTGGAGCAAGAGCGTGACGCTGAACTGCGACGGCGCCGCACCAGCGCGCCTGCTGATGATTAACAACGCCATCACCGGCTCAGTCACCGCGACCGGTCGGTGGCGAACGCTGCTGCGCAATAACGTGGATCTGACGAGGCTGGAAGTCGTAGACCAGATCGAGGCCACGGCTGATCGCTAATAGCGCCTGTATAGCATGGCGTGGCCCGTCCGGTGGGGTCTATCGAGCCGTCTTGCTCCGTTTGGTCTGGGGCCGCCCGTTGGGCGAGTCGGAGACTTCCCGGTGACTGATCAGGGCATAGCGTTCGAGGCTGCGCAGATGCTCGCGGAGCGAGTCGGGAAGCAGTTCGGAATCGGCTTTGCCGCGGTTCTGCTCTGCCCAATCGTAGTATTCCAGGACTTTTTCCTTTCCCTTGAGGATATGACCGCGGATGATCTCGCGGGCTGCGTCGCTGTCGCGGCATGCCAGAGCGCGGACCAGGCGACGGTGTTCTTTCCAGGTTCTCGCCCAGATCGCCAGCATGTCGCGGCCGGGCATCTCCTGCCAGCGCCCGAAGATCTGCACCATCAGACGCATATCGGCAGCCGATTTGGCGATCCAGCGGTTGCGCGCCGAATGCAGGATGGCTGTGTGGAATGAAGCATCTGTCAGCATCCATTCCTGCGCCAGCTTGGGATTAACCTCGGAACTGTTGCTGTGCTTCAGTTCCCGGAGGATCTCCATCATCCGGGAACAGCACCTTCGTAGCTCATCCAGCGTCTGTTCCGTCCGATATTGGGCTGAACGGGCAGCGGCGAACCCTTCGATCTCAACCCGGAAATCGTACAGCTCCTCCATCTCTTCCCGGCTCATGACACGGACGAAAGTGCCGTAGCGGGGGATCTGGTCGAGCAGGCCCTCCCGCTCAAGCTGGGCGATCGCTTCGCGGACGGGTGTGCGGCTGATGCCAATCTCTTTGGCGAGTGTCGTTTCCGACAGCATACTGCCGCCGCGCAAGCCGCCGGTGAGGAGCTTCTGGCGGATGTGGCGGTAGGCGATCTGGCTTAGTCCTCGCATGTATACAAGTATTCGTTCTGTGAGGCGTCCGGTCAATAACGTTCTGCTCGTTACGCAATTTAGGGGTTGCATTAGGCGCGAAGGGGTTTATCTTGTATACAAGATGCATGGCGGTTCGCCCCGGCCGCTTGCGGATTTGGAGTCCTCCAATCAGGAGCCGATCATGTCTCGAAAATCATCCGCCTTCACGCTCATCGAATTGCTTGTCGTTATCGGTATCATCGCGGTTCTGATCTCCATCCTCCTGCCAGCCCTGAATAGAGCCAGGCAGCAGGCCCGGGCAGTGCATTGCGCCAGCAATCTGCGCCAGTTGGGGACAGTCTTCATCCAGTTTGACATCGACCACCGGCACATGCCGTTCAGTTCATGGTCCGCTCCGCGGTTCAGTTGGCTGAACATGCTTGTCGGCGGGGACCAGGAGGAGGTGTTTGGTGCGGAGCATTGTCCGACCGTCTGGAACACAACGAACTACCTGAAGGCCTGGCGAGTAGAGGCCTACGAAACATCCGCCGGCGCCATCAAGAACTCGTATCCGATGGTCTGGTGCACGGAAGTGGATCCGGATCCGCAACTACAGAACCAGCGTGCCGGCTATGTTGTCAGCGGGAGCGGGCAGAATCTTCGCACGGATTGGAACTATTTCCTACGCTTGGATGGCCCGATTGAGACACAGCGCGAGCGGCTGAAGTGTGCCCGCATGTTGACGTACCGCCGCCATGTCGGAAATGCCTACATGGCCTGCGGCCGTGGAAATCAGACATTCACTGACAACTTCAACGCCTACTGGGAGGGCACCGGTGGCCGCATCGCGGCGCGCCATCCCAATCGCACGACCAATTTCCTGTACATGGACGGGCACGTCGAACGCCATCAGCCGGCGCTGGACGACACCGACCGCATGGACCCCAATCGCCAGACGATGAAGAAGATTGGCTGGTTCGGCTGGGAATGATCCATCGAACTGACATCAACCGCTTACAGCAGAGGCGCTTTACTGAATCCATCATCATGAGACTTCCGCTCATCGCACTAGTTGTCGCGGCGTTCAGCACCAGCCTGTGGGCTGCCAATGTGACGGACCATGGGGTTGCGCCTGACGGCAAGACCGATGTCACCGCCGCAATCCAGACGCTGCTCGACGCAGGTCACAGTGAGCTTCACTTTCCAGCCGGCCAGTACCTGATCGGATCGCTCGCCGTGCCGGCGAACGTGACGCTAAGCTTCGCACCCAATGCAACGATCATCGTGAACCCGGCGGCCATTGCCGACACCGAGGTGGTGCTGATCAACGGCGATGGGCGGCAGGTTAAGCGCCGTCGCTCGCTGCTGCGCGTGACGGGAGATCACGTTCGCATCGAAGGGCTGCACTTTGACTTTTCCAGCGGCGGAACAGAGCGGGATCCGACGCCCACCGAGGTTCTGATCGACGCCACAAACGCCACCGACGTGGTCGTTCGTGGCGTCCATGTCATCACCAGCCGAAAGCCACAGCGCCGTGACACGCGGATCCTCTTCAGTACCCTGAATTGCCGGGATGTCGTCCTGGAAAACAGCTCCGCGCGGGATATCTCCCACATGATCTGGGCGGTGCAGTGTGCCAACGTGGCGGTGCGCGGCAACAACATGATCGGTGGTGCGTCGATGACCACGTTCGCCTTCGGCAGCGAGAATCTGCGCCACCACGATAACTGGTCGCGCCAGGTCGACTTCCAGTGTGTGTGGCGGGGCGGTTCGCCGGATCCATCGCGCAAGGCGCCGCGTGTGCCGCTGGGCACGGCGAACGTCGTGCATCGCGGCTCCAAGCCGGACGATCCAGACTTCGTCCCGCATACGCAGGGTGTCTTCGATGTCCTTGTGCAGAATAACTATGCCGAATACGGCACGGTGCTGTGCTGGGGCAACAAAGGGCGACAGACGATCGTCGACGGCAACATCGCGCGCTTCATGTGGGACTATGCCTACGGAAGTGAAGGAGGAGAGAATGTTGTCTTTTCCAACAACATCTCGATCAACAGCGCCGTTGCCGGCTTCATGTCGATGTACTGGGGCGAGAAGTTGCTGATCACCGGGAATCTGGTGGTCGTGCGCCACGAACCGATGAACGGCGAGTACACCCAGCGGCCGGAGTCTGCGTATTTCGGGCAGTTTGTGCGCCTGCACCACGGCCCGCCCAATCCCGAGGACAACTACGGCCAGGGAAGTGTGCAGATTACCGGAAACCTGTTCATCAACGAGCTGGAAAACCGTCCCTCGGGTATCTCCATCGAAGGTGGGCGGGATGTGCTGGTCAACAGCAACAAGATCGTCAACGGCCTGCTGCGCAAGCACGATGAGATCACGCGCGTGCGTGTGTCGCCGGAGGGGCGATCAGCCGCCGACGGCAACGAGTTCGAAAGCCAGGAGGCTGCCACCACCCAGCCGACGGATGTCACCTACCGCCTCGAGCGGCGGGTGCGGGCCGACCTGAGCCGCGTCACGGTGATGAACAATGAGTTCATCTCCCGCCAGCCGGCCGACAAGGCCGTCATCATCATCAACGGCTCCACGGCCAGCGCGATCGTGAAGGACAATGTCTTCCGCCGCGAACAGCCGACCGCGACGTATACCGACGCCCAACGCCAACTGGAGCAGAGCCCGCCGCGCTACATGCTCTATGCCGTCGATGATTTCGAGAATCGCGACCTCACCAACTCCTCCATTGTGTCAGCCATCCGCATCGCAACCGATTCGCCCGTCTTCTCTCTGATCCAGGGCAACTTCATCTGCGGCTGGCAGACGGCGATTGAGGCGGTCAATACAAGCGAGCGTGGCGACAGTTCCTTCATCGTGATCGGCAATACGGTGGACGGACGGATCGCGGTAGATGGGCCGGCTGATCGAACAGTGCAGAAAACTGAAGCCAACATCGAACTGCCACCTGGTCTCCGCGCAGCCAGCCAGGGTGTCTGGGAAGGAGACGATGGTGAGCAGTAGAATCACGGGACTGATTGCGGCCCCCTTCACGCCGTTTCACCCGGACGGGCAACTGAACCTTCGCATGATCGAGCGGCAGGCGGCGCACCTGATCGCCTCGGGGGTCTGCGGCGCTTTCATCTGCGGTACGACGGGCGAATCCGCGTCGTTGACGATCGCGGAGCGCA
>CAZSJB010000315.1:0-4055 GCA_964606625.1 uncultured Tepidisphaeraceae bacterium
AATGGGTAGGGCCTGCTTCAGCGGATCGGTTTCGTTTTATTCGATTCGTGCAAGATCAGGCTGCATCAGAAGCCGTCGCGATCGAGTTGCTCGACACGACCTTGGGTTCAACCGCAATCCGGGGAATGCGCCTGCCGATCCGGCAGAACAGCTCATAAGGGATGGTATCGGCGTGATTCGCCAAGGCGTAAACACTGGCGGGGCTGAGCGGATCGTCGTCGAGGATGGTGACTTCATCACCGATGATGGCTTGGGGATTGGGCCCCAGATCCACCGTGATCAGGTCCATGCTCACGCGCCCTACGACCCGGCAGGGGCGGCCATTCACGATGACGGACGCCACGCTGGAAAACGCCCGCAGGTAACCATCCGCGTATCCGACCGGAATCAGGCCGAGGGTCGTGTCCCGATCAGCCTGCCAGGTCTGGCCATAGCCGACAGCCGTGCCGGCTTTGATGTTGCGCATCATCACCAGCGGCGCAACCCATCGCATGACCGGCCGCAGGGGCCGATCCAGGCATGGTTTGCACGTGGGATCAATGCCATACAACGCCAGCCCCGGCCGAACCATCTCCAGATGGGAGTTGGGATGCAGGAAGATCGCTCCGCTGTTGGCGGTATGGCGGATCAAAGCCGGCGCGTTGTCTCCATCAACACATCGGGTGGTTTCAAGGAAGCGGGCCAGTTGCTGCTGCGTGAGCGGATTGTCATGCTCTTCGCTACAGGCAAAATGCGTGCATAGCGCGGTCAGCCGCAGGGCCGGCATCGCCCGGATGCGCGCATACAAGGCAGCAAACCCCTCGCAGTCGATGCCGCTGCGTGTCATCCCCGTGTTGAGCATGACCTGCACATTGGCCCGTCGACCGACGGCCAGCGCCAGCCGGGCGACATCCTCGGCCGCCGCGATGGAGCAGACCGTCAACACCCATCCCGCGCGAAGGGCAGCTTCGAGCTTTTCACGCTGGCGACCGATGTAGACATTTTCCACCGGTCGAAAGATGTAAACCGGCAGGTCGGTAGGGGGCAGTGCAATGGCTTCATCGATACTGGCGACGGCAAAGGCGTCTACCAGGGGCGGTTCGGCGGTTTCGTGGCCGTAGCTGGTGAGGGTATCGACAACGATGTCAGCACTGTGGCCGTAGGCGTCAGCTTTGACGATCGCGCAGATCTTGACGGCGGACCCGACGGTCTGCCGGATGAGGCATGCGTTGTGAACAAGTGCGTCGCGGGAAACCAGAGCCCGCGGTTCACCGACCGACTGTGTTGCGTCCATGCCACGCCTTCCTTGGAGGCCCATAAACCGGCATCCATGCCAGCTATGGGGGAAGTATACCAATTCTGTTATCGGGTCCAAGGGGTAAGGAGTTTGCAGATTTTGGATTTTGCCGCGCGAAATAGTCAGATGACCTGTCCAATCCGCATTGCTGCTGCTTCACTTGCCGGGCTGAGGTGTGGCGGGTAGCCTCAGCCGATCACGGAGAACGGATGGACACGATAGACGAAATGCTCCTGCCGCATGTCGGATGGCTACGGTTTGAAGCCGGTGACGAAGTTGCAACGTTTCTGCGGCAGGGCTGGTTTGAAGCCGCCGAACAGGCAATGCTGTGGTTGTATGGCCGGCCGGGCGATATTGTCCTCGATATCGGAGCGCATGTCGGATTGTTTTCCGCCCTGGCACGACGTGTCGTGCTGCCCGGTGGGCGGATCCTAGCCATCGAACCCGCTGTCACCACCGCGCAACTGCTGCGCCAGAATACCGAGGGCGAAGCGACGATCCTCCAGGCAGCCATCGGCCAGCAGGTGGGGCGCATGGTATTGCAGTCAGCCGGTTCGGGGCGATCGGCATACAACACGCTCGGCAGCGAGCGCAGCGACAATGGCACGGAAGTTGACGTAATTACCCTTGATCAGTTGCTACAGGATCACGGCATCGAGCGGGCGGATTTTGTGAAATTGGATGTCGAAGGAGCAGAGCTGGCTGTATGGCGCGGGGCACAGCAGGCGATTGAGCAGCGTCGCCTGGAAGTGGTGATGATCGAGTTTACCGATCCCAACCTGGTGCGGGCGGGCACGTCTTCCGAGGAACTCTTCAGGACTGTCAGCGACAGCGGTTACAGGCTGTACCGGTTTGATATCGACACTCAACAGCTCGTGCCGGCGCAGTTCACCGAACCGATCTGGTATGAGAACCTGTTTGCGACGACGAATATTGATGCGGTCAACGCGCGGCTGCGCGATGCGCCGGAGGATCGACGTCGCATTGCGGCTGATATTTTGGCGCGCGGCCGTGCGGGACTGGTTGCCCGTGACGCACCTGCCATCGAGCAGCGCATCGAAGTACTGAAGCAGGAGCGCGATGCCCTCCACACTGCCCTGGAAAAGGTGCGCCATGATTTACAGGAGCAGATCGCTTTGCGCGATCAATCCTATGCCGCACATGAAAAAACTGCCGGGGAATTGCGACAAACTCAGAACTGGCTGAAAACCACCACCCAGCGCGCCGAACAGGCAGAAGCGCACATCACGCAACTCAGGCAGGAACTGCATGAGGCGCACGCTCGCATCACACAACTCGAGCAACAGTTGCTGGAGTTCTGCACCTCCAACTATGTGCAGTTTGCATGGCGAATCGGATTGCGCAGAAAACCTGAATGGGTCGATGCATTCATCGCCGCGCATCAACCGCGTACGCCGGGCAATACCTCCACGCAGGCAAATCCTGCGGAGCGCGAATCGTAGACGATCGCTGCATGTGCCAAGCCACTCACATCTGCTCCGGATGCCGGATGCCCAGCAGATCCAGCCCCAGTGCGAGCGTGCGCGCAACCAGATCGCACAGTGCAAGGCGACTTTGCCGTAGATCGCCCTCGGCTTTCAGGACCGGGCAGTTTTCGTAGAAGCTGCTGAACAGCACTGCCAGGTCATAGAGGTACTGGCAGAGAATATGCGGCTTGAGATCGCGGCTGACCAGGTCGATCGTCTCGCCGAAGCGCAGCAGGTGCTTGGCCAGTGCCAGTTCCTGCGGCGTTTGCAACTGGATGTCTGTCCTGACGGAACGTGTGAGCGGCTGGGTTGAGACTCCGCCTGGCATGTCGATCACCGTTGCCGGAATCACCGGACTGTCGCCGTTTTCCTCAGCCGCCTTTCGGAAGATCGAGCAGATACGTGCATGGGCATACTGCAAATACGGCCCGGTATTGCCGTCCATTGCCAGCATCTTGTCCCAGGAGAAGACGTAATCACTGGTACGGTCTTTTGACAGATCGGCATACTTCACAGCGCCGATGCCGACCGCATGTGCCACTTCGCGTCGGTCCTTTTCGGGCAGATCGGGATTTTTCTCGGTAACAAGCGTCATCGCGCGCTGCTCGGCTTCGTCGATCAGATCCGCCAGCTTGACGTTTTCGCCAGAGCGGGTCTTGAGCGGCTTGCCATCTTCACCCAGAACCGTGCCGAAGGGGGCGTATTCGAACTCCACAGCCTGGTCATCCACACGGTCCAGCCCCAGCATCTTCGCCACGGCGAACAGCATTGCGAAATGCTCTGCCTGCCGCGAGTCATGCGTGTAGATGAGGCGCGTGGCTTTCAGTTCCTTCACGCGGAACATCAATGCGGCGAGGTCAAACGTGGGATACTGGTAAGATCCATCGCGGCTTTGGATGATGAACGGCCGCGGTTCACCTTCACGGTTGGTGAATCCGGGAGGAAACAGGCCGATAGCGCCTTCGGTTTCCTTCGCATGGCCGCTGGCGCGCAGTTCCTCGATCATGGGGGCGTAGCGGTCGCTGTAAAAACTTTCGCCGCGAACGTCCTCGGGCTTGAGGGTTACATCCAGCCGTTCATACAGCGTCTGAGCGGCGGTGAGCGTCAGCTCGCGCACTTGGCGCCAGGCGATGAGTTGATCCTTGGGAGTGTTCTGGAGGATGCGGGTGCGATCGGCCATCTGGCGACGCACAGCCGGATCCTCGCTGGCTTTGTTGATCTGTTTGTAAAGTCGTTCCAGGTCGCGCAACGTCAACTGGTCAGCCGGAACGCCCGCCTGCTCGACGGCATAC
>CAZSJB010000315.1:4065-4358 GCA_964606625.1 uncultured Tepidisphaeraceae bacterium
CTGCAGGCCCCAGTCGCCTACGTGATTCTGGCGAATGACGTCATGTCCCTGGAACGCCAGCACCCGCGCGATGGCATCGCCGATGATGGTGCTGCGGAGATGCCCGACATGCATTTCCTTGGCAATATTCGGGCCGGAATAATCCACCACGATCCGTCGTGCCTGCTTCGCGGGAGCGATGCCCAGCCGGTCATCCTCCTGGATCGCCTGTAACCGACCCGCCAGCCAGCGCGGGGACAGTCGAATATTGATGAACCCCGGACCGGCGATCGACGGGGCTTCTTCCGCGAGAT
>CAZSJB010000316.1:0-1957 GCA_964606625.1 uncultured Tepidisphaeraceae bacterium
AACTTTTTCGTCAGAAGATGTTTGCAAAGTCCAATAATTTCGGGACCCATCCGCGCTTGGTGCTCTGCGTGACACCACCGCGGGTGGTTTTCTGCAATTCCAGATCGTAAATCTGCGTGCTCAGGACAGTGTTGTCAGCGGTAACGTCTTCGACACGACAGATGCCACTGAGGATGAAACGAATCTGATCGTCATCAGTTGTGATGGTCTTGCGAGCTTGCAGCACGAGCGTGCCATTGGGTTTGACATCGATCACTTCCGCCTGGATGCGGGCAGTGATGTAATCGGATCGCTCGGCTGTACCTTCACCGTTGAACTCGCGCTCGGCGTTGAAACGGACCGCCGGCGGACTGTCTCCGATGCCGTCACCCGTCATCTGGAGGTTGGCCAGGTTCAGGCGAATCCATTCATCCACACGGGCCTGCACGGCGTATTCCTTGCTCAACTCCGTCGTGCCCTCGTGCCGGGATTCACTTTCTTCACGGATGATGATGGTTACCAAGTCGTGTTTGCGAATGACCTTGGGCTCGGGCGGCGCCACCGCGAAGAAACTGACCTGGTCCAGCCGTGCCTGGGCGGGATCAGGCGTCTGCGCCAGCGTCGCCTGGAGCAGGGATCCGCGCGTCTGCGGCAGACGCTGGCCGGCCAGTTCGGCAGCCATGTTATTGGGCGGAACCTGCGGCAGACGCGGATCCGCGGTGGTATTGGCCGGTCCGGAGGTAGCTGTTTGACTCAACGCCAGCGCCGGCGTCAACAGGATGGCAATGAATGCAGCAGTCAGACGTTTCATAATGAATCTTTCGTAGTGCAATCAGTCCTGGCCGGACGCGAGGTACGCCTCGGCTGTGTCAACCGGTCCCATGACCGCCTGCTGAGGACCGACCATGGTGACCTCGTAAATGTCGCGCGTGGCTTCATTGCGAACGCGTACGGTCTGGCCATGCGTACCCGATTGCAGCGCACGAGCGACACTGCGAATCTCAATCCCGCCTGACTGAACGGAAACCGTTACCAGTTGCCCTGGGCGTACCAAGGGGACAGCATCCACCATCCGGGCAGTAAGGACGGTACCGGGCTTGAGTTCCACCGCAGCCATCTGCCCCACTACCTGGTCACGCCGCAGCAGGGGATCGCTGGAAAGGTGGTCGACCAGCGTCCGTCGATCCACAACATCGTCTTCCCGAATGATCTGTTTGAACGCCAGCGGCTTGGTAACCACAAGCTGCTGCTGCCAGGCTCGGGCGGTTCCCGTGATACGGGCTTTCTGGGTCTCTCCCCGTCCGGCATCGATCAGTACGTCCCAAGCAACGCGTCCAAGGGATTGACCGCGTGTCAGGCTGACATGAAAGCGGAAATGCGGCTCAATCAGATTGAGCAGATGATCGTCGCGGGGACTGAACTCGACCACGAGCTGTTCGGGCGCAAGCTGCGTTTCCTGTGCCAGGGCGTCGATGAGCGCATCACGCAGCCGACGGAAAACCGGCCGTTCGGCGGGCTCGGTGGGATCAGGACGCTGCACCACTGGCTCTGCGATGACGGGATGGCTGGCCTGCTGTACCCGCGCCTGGCGACGCGGGCCAGCCGGCACCTCACGCTGGAGTATCGGATCGGAAGCAACGGCCTCGGAAGTGTCCAGCTCCGGCGCTCTCATGGAGCTTTCTTTGGCAGCAATCCACTGGCGCAGGGCATCGCCCTCATCGAAATGCACATCCCGGCGAGATACCGTGCAGACAGTTGCACCGACAAAGCGGATGCGCCCGAGATTCACCCCGGCATCGTGAAGCGTGCTCTTGATCTCGTCGAGCGTAATCGTGCGATAAGGTGCATTCGGTGCAATGCGCAGCAGCACCAGATTGGCGATGGGCGCGAAGGCCTCGGCATCCCGCTCTGACCACCGGCAGAGCTGCCGGACAGTCACTTCGTTGCCGATGACAGTAACCTCGGCGCGAAGCTCCAG
>CAZSJB010000316.1:1967-4344 GCA_964606625.1 uncultured Tepidisphaeraceae bacterium
CGCCGGTGATATTGCCGTCATGCGGCACAAACCGCATGGGCGCGGGCTCTGGGGGAAGGGCCTGAGCGTATCCCGGCTGAGCGAGCATCGGCACTGCCCCAATGATCATCAAGGTGATCAGCAGGCGACAGGAGAGGTGGTAAATGAACAGCATAGGATTTCCGACCTCGTTCTAAAGTCCAAGTTTGAGGTGAAGCTTCAGTTCCAGGATGTTGGATTCTGTGCTTCAGTGACGCTCCTGCTTCTCAGGAGCCTGGGCCCTGGTGATCAGCCATTACCTTTAGAATCTCCGGAGATTACCAATGGTCTGCAGTGCCTGGTCCGCGGTCTGGATGGACTGGCTGTTCAGTTCAAAAGCTCGCTGGGTTTTGATGAGGGTAACCAGCTCTTTCACGGGATCGACATTGCTGGCTTCGAGGAATCCCTGAAGGATCTGCCCCGCCCCATCTTCACCGGGATTGGATTCGAGGGGCTCTCCGCTGGCATCGGTTTCGATGTACAGCGACTGGCCGAGCAGGCGCAGCCCCTGGGGATTGATGAACTGCGTGAGCTTGAGCTGACCGACAACGATCTTCTGGTTTTCACCGGCGCGGCTGACCTCGACGATGCCTTCCTGGCTGATCGAGACGTCAGTGGTGCCGGCTGGGATATTGATCGGCGGGATCAGCTTGTAGCCGTCGCCCAGCCCGAGGACCAGTTCTCCGGCGTTGTTGACGAAGAAGTTGCCATTGCGGGTGTAAGCTGTGCCGTCACCAATCGAATCCATCACCTTGACGCGGAAAAATCCGTTACCGCTGATAGCCACGTCCAGTTGGCGGCCGGTGTTCTCCATTGACCCCTGCTCGAGATCCAGCTGCGTATTGCTGATGCGCACGCCGTGCCCCACGAAGATGCCCGCAGGAGACAGGTCGCCCGCAGCCGTGGTCGTTCCCGGCTGTTTAACCATCGTGTACATGAGGTCTTCGAAGTTGACGCGCTGTCGCTTGAAAGCAGTGGTTTCGGCATTGGCGAGGTTGTTGGCAACCACGTCGATGCGCGTCGACAAAGCGCGAAGTCCGGTAGCCGCAGAATGGAGCGCAGTTATGGCCATAAAATTGTTATCGGACGCAAGGACGGAATGGGTTTAAGGAAGGTCGACATTTACGTAAAAGGCAAAGAAGCTCTTGAGGGGTTGATTCGCTTTGTCAGCAGATCAAGGAGATGCCGCGATTGACCAGATCTGCATCAACCCGCATTTCGATCCAGGATGTGCTTTTGCTGCGCGCTGATGTCGTGGCTGGCGGTCAGTAGCTGCCGATGATGTGAGATTCTTCGGGTCGTGGCAGGGACTTAAAAACTCGAATCACGCGCAGCCCCCACTGCCTAGCCCGATGCTGAAGCTGCTCAGCCTGACTCAGGGCATTGGATTTTGCCCCACATATCACCAAATCAAGCAATCACCCGCGCATTCAATCCCTCGTTTACCTAGCCAATCTTCCCGACTTCATTGACCAGCTTGGACAGCATCTGGTCCTGGTAGCGGATCATGTTGGCGTTAGCTTCGAGAAGGCGCTGAGTTTCGAGCAGCAAGGTCAACTCGGTGGTAGGTTCAACGTTGGAGCGCTCGACGAATCCGCCACGGATGATGCCTGTCCCGGGACGAAGCGCATTGGGCCCCGAGGGAATGAACATTGATTCACCAGCTTTGATCAGTTGCGTGGGATCGTCCACATCGAACAGCCCCAGGCGGGCAACGGGCGTCTCGTCCTGGTAGATCTGGCCAAATTCATCGATGCGCACGGGCAGGTTCGGCTGAAGCTGGATCGAATTGCCCTGGTGATCGAGAACGCGGCGAGGATTGGCGCCGGAAGTCACCAAGTAGCCTTCGGCGGTAACTGCCAGGCGGCCGTCACGGGTAAGCCACGTTTGATTCCCTTCGCGCACCCCCAGATATCCCCGCCCTTCGATTCCCACGTCCAGGGATCGGCCGGTTGGCTCGAGGTCTCCCCCTTTTACATCAATGTGCGTGGGCGAAATCAGCAACCCGCCGCCCAAGGCTTCCAGATCGAGATTGGTGCGATTGCGCAATGATCGCATCTGCTGGGCTTCGGTCAGGCGTGCCTGGAACAGGGGCAGATCCCGCTTGAACCCAACCGTCTCCGAATTGGCCAGATTGTTGGCGATCACATCCTGTCGATGGGCATTCGCCATCACACCGGATGCAGAGAGGTAAAGGCCGTAAATCATTGCAATCGTCGATAATTGCCAGCGGGGGCGACGACGGCCCCGGTCCGAAGACCGGGGCGCGTTCAACCGCCGACGGCGATGCAACATCCGTGAACCGCGCGGGACCGGTAACACCGGTCACTGGGTGCAGTCGTACTTTCACATGACGGGA
>CAZSJB010000317.1:0-3204 GCA_964606625.1 uncultured Tepidisphaeraceae bacterium
TGGCAGTGAAGTTGCGACTAAAGCGATTCGGGCGGAAGAACCGCTCGTTTTTCCGACTGAACGCAGTTGATGCGCGCAGTCCGCGGGATGGCCGTGTCATTGAACAGCTGGGTTTTTATGATCCGCACAGCAAGGATGCGAACGCCCAGTTCAAGGCGGATCTGGAGCGCTGTCGCTACTGGCTGGACCAGGGGGCGATCCCCTCGGAGACCGTTTCGTCGCTGCTGAAGCGCAGCGGACTGGAGCATAAGCAGTTGCGCCTGCCCAAGCCGGGAAAACCCAAAGCCAAGCCTCAAGCAGAAGCTGCACAAGCGGAAGCAACTGCATAACGCATGAATCAACACAAGCCCATGCAATCTATGCGTGGGCTTTATGTATGGACTGATGCTGACGGGGCGCAAAGATTCAGATATGGCCCTTCGCATCGACATCCTGACGCTCTTTCCGGAAATGTTCCAAGCCATTCTCGGCGTGAGCATTCCCAAGCGAGCGGCAGAGAAAGGGTTGGTCGAGTACCACCTGACAAATATCCGGGATTTTGCGACAGACCGATATCAGAAGGTCGACGACAAACCCTTCGGCGGCGGACCGGGCATGGTCATGATGCCCCAAGTTGTATTCGATGCCGTTGAGGCGTGTGAAAAGCAAGATTCCCGTCCCGCGACGCGGATTTTACTCAGCCCGCAGGGACGAAAGTTCGATCAAAGTCTGGCGGAGGAACTAGCAACCCATCCCCGGTTGCTCCTGATCGCCGGCCACTATGAAGGCTTTGATGAGCGGATCATCGAAGGCCTTTCGCCGATGGAAATCAGCATCGGCGATTATGTCCTCAGCGGTGGTGAATTGCCTGCGATGGTCGTGATTGACGCGATCGTCCGGCTGTTGCCCGGGGCGCTTGGTGCGGAAGAAGGCGCCGCCGACGAAAGCTTCGCTGACGGATTACTTGAACATCCGCAGTACACCCGCCCCCGCGTGTATCGCGGAATGGCGGTTCCGGAGATCCTGCTCAGTGGCAATCACGCCGCCATCGCCCAATGGCGACGTGAGCAAAGAGAAAAACGAACACAGGAACGACGTCCCGATCTGTGGGAACGGTACCTGAAGACAAGATCAAACAAGAATTGAACGAACGGAGTTAGCCATGCGGAATCCACTAATCGAAAAAGTTGAGCAGTTGAGTATGAAAAAGGACATTCCGGAGTTCCGCGTCGGCGATACTGTCGATGTTGCCATCCGCATCGTCGAAGGTGACAAGACCCGTGTGCAGGTCTTCTCCGGAACGGTGATCATGCGCAAGGGGAAGGGGATTAACGAGACATTCACCGTTCGTCGCATCGTCAACAATGAAGGTGTCGAACGTATCCTGCCGCTGCATTCGCCGTTTATCCAGTCCATTACGGTCAAGCGCAGTGGTGTTACCCGCCGAGCCAAGCTCTACTTCCTCCGTGACCGTGTGGGCAAGGCTGTTCGCCTGGCTGAGAAGCGCCGTCCCGCCAAGTCCAGCGATGAGGCCGCTTCGGCCAAGCAGGAAGAGCCCGCTGGCGAGTTCGCTGGTGCGAGCACCTGATCAGGTGGCGCTCCCAGGGTGCAGGGATCTTCTCAGGTACCTTTGACGCACCGGATTAATCCATTTACTTGAGTTGAGTAAAGAACATTGCCCCGCTGATCGGCTGATTCACAGCCCATCAGCGGGGCGATTTCATGTGTGGACGAAAAGACCATTCCCCTGACGAGAAACCATCCCAGGGGATGGGGAACTATCGTGCCAGGAGCACCCGCTCCACAAAGCCGGTATCGACCTCTCCCTGCTGGAAGTGCTGATTATCCATGATCTGCAGGTGCAGGGGGATGGTGGTCTTGATCGGGGCGATGTGGAACTCGCTCAGGGCACGGCGCATGGTGGCGATGGCTTCGGCGCGGGTGGGGCGATGCACGATCAGCTTGCCGATCATGCTGTCGTAGTTAGGCGGAATGCGATAGCCGGTATAGGCGTGCGTGTCGATGCGAACACCCAAGCCGCCAGGAATGCGCATTTCCTCGATCAAGCCCGGAGAGGGGGCAAAATTGCGGGCTGGGTCTTCGGCATTGATGCGGCATTCGATCGCCGCACCCAAGAGGGGCACATCTTTCTGTGTCAGCGACAGTTCCTCGCCGGCTGCGATGCGCAACTGCTGCTTGATGATATCGATACCCGTGATCATCTCGGTGACCGGATGCTCAACCTGCACGCGGGCATTGACCTCCAGCAGGTAAAAGTTCTGATCCTGATCGACCAGGAACTCTACCGTCCCGGCATTGGTATAACCGGCCGCCTTGAGCAGGCGCACAGCCGAGGCGCACAGTTTTTCACGGGTTTTCTGGCTTAGCGCTGGCGAAGGCGATTCTTCCACCAGCTTCTGGTGGCGCCGCTGCATCGAGCAGTCGCGCTCCCACAGGTGGATTCCATTGCCGTGGTTGTCGCACAGGACCTGCACCTCAACGTGCCGGCCAAACTCGACGAACTTTTCAATGTAGACGGTTGCATCCTTGAAGGCGTTTTCCGCTTCCGCCTGGGCCTGCTTCAAGCCGGCTCGCAGTGACACATCGTTGTGAGCAACTCGCATTCCGCGACCACCTCCCCCGGCGGCTGCCTTGATGATGACCGGGTAGCCGATCTCGCGGGCAATCTTGAGGGCAACCTTCTCGTCCTCTACTGCGCCATCCGACCCGGGAACAGTCGGCACCCGTGCCTTCTTGGCCAGTTTCTTGCAGTTGACCTTGTCGCCTACCGCGTTCATCGCCGCGACGGGCGGGCCGATGAACTCGATGTTGCAGCTTCGGCAGATCTCCGCGAAATGGGCGTTTTCCGCCAGGAAGCCATAACCCGGGTGGATCGCCTGCACATCCGCAATCTCGGCAGCCGAAATGATCCGCGGAATATTGAGGTACGACTCAGCCGGGGGGGCATCACCAATGCAGATCGCCTGGTCAGCGAGCTTCAGATAGGCAGCATCCCGGTCCGCAGTGGAGTAGACAACGGCAGTCTGCACACCCAGCTCCCGGCAGGCCCGGATGATACGGAGTGCAATTTCGCCGCGGTTAGCAATGAGAATCTTGGAAAACATAGTGGATTCAGGGTTCGGGGTTCAGGGTTCAGGCAGGAGAGGCGGTGGCCTGTTCCGAACCCTGAACCCTGAACCCTGACCACCAGTTGATTACGGTTTC
>CAZSJB010000317.1:3214-4341 GCA_964606625.1 uncultured Tepidisphaeraceae bacterium
ATGTTGTTGAAGACCTTCATCGCCTCGATGATGCAGACGTCGGTGTCTTCTTCAACGCGCGATCCGACGGTGACATATGGCTTGGCGTCGGGGCTGGGACGGGCATAGAAGGTTCCCACCATCGGGCTTTTGATGGGGATCAGATTGGCCTCGTCATCCGCGGGCTCATCCGGCGTTGTTTCAGCCGGCTGCTGTGCCGGCGCTGCCGCAGGCAGCGCAACCGGCGCCGAGGGTGTATATGGCGGCGGATACGCATATCCCGGAGCGGGAGCTGCAGGACCGCGCTTGAGAATCACGCGCTTGTCTCCATCTCGCAAGTCAACGGTGTTCAGGTCGTTGATGGACATCAGGTCCACAATGCGCTGCAGCAAATCGACGTCCATAGGACCCGATCCGGATTTGGATACGGACCGTGTCGTTTTCTTTGCGCTGGTCTTCTTGCTTTGTTTCAAGGCAGATCCCTTTTTGCAGTTGCGATTTCTAAGTCGTGGATTGCGAGTTGCCGATGCTCGATTGTCCCAGGCAGGTGCTCCGCCTCACCTCACGCAATATGATTCCCCTCGAAGGACCGATCCAGGTTCGAGAGAATCTCACAGCCGCTGTGGGTGATCAGGATGTCGTCCTCGATGCGGACTCCACCAACTCCGGGCAGGTAGATGCCCGGTTCGACTGTCACGATCATGCCCGGACGAAGTTCCTCCTCGCCGCCGGTTTTGCGCAGAGATGGCAATTCGTGAATCTCTCTGCCGATCCCATGTCCCAGCCCATGCCCGAAATACTTGCCATAGCCGGCTTTCTCGATCACGTCGCGTGCGACGCGATCAGCCTGTACGGTCGTCACCCCCGGGCGCAAAAACGAGATCGCCGCCTCCTGGGCTTCCAGCACGATGTTGTAAATTTCCTTGAGCTTGGGCGAAACGCGGCCGATCATCAGCGTGCGGGTTAGATCGGAGCAATATCCTTTCAACAGCGCGCCCCAGTCGATCAACAGGGGCTGATCGCGCTGGATCAGGGCGTCGGTGGGGCGGTAATGCGGCAGGGAGGAAGCGGCGGCGGCGGCGACGATGCACTCAAAGCTGCTGTTGCTGGCGCCGCGCGAGCGCAGCTCGAAGATCAGCAGCCCGGCC
>CAZSJB010000318.1:0-4325 GCA_964606625.1 uncultured Tepidisphaeraceae bacterium
GCCATCTCAGCAGCAGGGATGTGGCATACGATGGAACGCGGCATACCCGATGGCTGGTACCTGCCGGAAGTTGGTCGGTGGATTTATCCCATGCTTCCCGGCGCCGGCTGGATGGTGTTGTTGATCGCTGCCTTTTTCATCGTCTACGCTCTGATGCCGGAGCGTCTCTGGAAATCGTCAGGTTCTGAAGGTGAACGCAACCCGTTCGTTGAAGCAGACTCTGCCGGTGCCATAGCGTAGGGGGTGTATCAGCGTATCCGGCAATGGTTCTTATTGGATGAACGTTTCAATTCCCTGGAAACTGGATGTCTTTGACTTCCAGTTCCACGGTGCTGTACCCGTTGAACTCGTTGAGGGTGGGTTCCACAGCCAGGTCGATGCGCATACCGGGTTTGAGGTGGTCGTAGAGCTTGGCGAAGTTGAAGGCGATGCACTTCATCTGGTTATTGCCCTGGCGGACAAGCATCTGGAGATGATCACCGGATTTGCCGACACGGCGGGGCGGCGCAACCAGCTCCAGATTGCGGCAGGCAAGTAGCGGTTTGCGATTCCCTTGGCCGAACGGCCCAAGCCGTTTCAGGTCCGCCACCAAGGCAGCATTGATCTGTCGTAGTTCCGCCAATGCTTCGAGCCGCATTTCTGGCTGAAGCATTTCATCGGTCACGTTTCGGGCCGCATACTCGCTGAACGCGTGGCGAAAATCCTCAAACTTCGCCGCGCTGAGTTTTAATCCGGCTGCCATTTCATGGCCGCCATGCCCTTCGAGATAATCCGAGCACTGTTCCAATGCCCGCGCGAGATGAAATCCATTGATCGACCTTGCCGATCCCTGTCCCATGCCGTCGTTAAGGGCAATCATGACAGTGGGGCGGTGATACTGATCGACGATGCGGGAAGCCACGATTCCGATGACTCCCGCATGCCAGCCTTCCATCCCCAACACCAGCCCACGGCAATCATCTTCGATCAGGTTCAATTCCTGGATTTGAGCTTTGGCCTGTTCGAGGATCTTGCGCTCGAGTGTCTGTCGAGCACGGTTTTGTTGTTCGAGATAAGTGGCGATCTCCAGGGCCTTCGCCGAATCCGCGCGGGTGAGCATCTCAACAGCCAGTCGGGCATGACCGAGGCGTCCACACGCATTCAGCCGTGGTGCCAGGCGAAACCCAACATGATAACTGTCTATCTTCTGTCCAGTGAGATTCGCTGATGCGATCAACGCACGAAGGCCGGTCAGCTTGGTGGCTTTCAGCCCGCCCAGTCCGAAGTGCGCAAGAATCCGATTCTCATCTACAAGGGGGACAACATCAGCGATCGTTCCTAGCGCCGCCAGGGCGGTGGCTTCGAGCAGATAATCACGAAACTCACTGCTGACACGTGCGCCGTACATCTGCTGACCCAGCCCCCACGCCAGCTTGAAGGCTACGCCCGCACCGCAGATATGCGGGTTCGGATACGCTTGGCCATTACTGGGCAGTCGGGGATGAACGACGCAATAGCAATCGGGCAACCGGGCCTCGCCATCCTGCAGATGAAACTCATGATGATCGGTGATGATCAGGTCTACTCCCGCCTCGGCTGCCACGCGCGCCGGCTCGACTGCGGTGACGCCGCAGTCGACTGTGACGATGACCTTCGCACCTTCCCTACAGATCTGTGCGATGGCATCGGCGTTCAGTCCATAACCTTCGTCAATGCGATGGGGGATGTAGTAATCGACCACACCTCCCAGCAGGGTGATGGCATGCCACAGGATGCTGGTAGCCGTGATGCCGTCGACGTCGTAATCGCCATAAATGACGATCTTCTCACGATTGCGGATGGCGCGGGCGACGCGCTCGGCTGCGCGGGTGAGGTTGGGCATCCGCGCAGGATCATGCAGCATTTTGAGGCTGGGTGAAAGGAAGGTGCGACACTCTTCGAATTCGGTCAGGCCGCGATTGAGTAGTATCTGGGCCAGCAGCGGGCTGGTACGCAACCGCTCTGCCAGTTCAGCGGCTGCGGGATGAGGTTCGGCAATCGTCCAGCGTTTGGCGTGCATCCGTGCGAGTGTCGCGGGGGAAAACATCAATGGGGGCATTCTAGTCTGGAGGGGGAGGAACGCCAAGACGCCCGGGTGCCAGGCGAAACTGCGCATACCTGAGTGTCTGTCTTCTACGTCCTGGCATCCCACTCAATACTTCAACACCGAATGCACCTCGACATCCGCCAGTTTGTCGCGACCCTTGAGATCGGTCAGTTCGATCAGCACTGCGGCTCCGACGAGCTCGCCGCCGAGTTCACGGACCAGGTCGACGCAGGCTTTCATCGTGCCGCCGGTTGCCAGCAGGTCGTCGACGATGAGGATACGCTGGCCACGAAGGATGGCGTCTGCATGCATTTCGAGGCTGTCTTTGCCGTATTCAAGGTCATAGTCCATTGCCAGGCATTTGTGCGGAAGTTTGCCCGGCTTGCGAACGGGGACAAACCCGGCGGACAGGCAGCACGCGACAGCCGTTCCGAAGATGAATCCGCGGCTTTCCGCGCCGACAACGCGATCAATGTTGCGCCCGCGAAAGGGGTTGGCGAGCAGTTCAATTCCCAGCGCCAACCCGGGAGGATCGGACAGCAGGGGAGTAATGTCGCGGAAAAGAATCCCGGGTTTGGGGAAATCAGGAATGTCGCGGATGAGAGTTTTTAGCCTGTCGATCATGCGCTAAAGCTCCTGTAAACAATTGGATAACTCGCCAAGCCGAATCGGATGCCCAAAGGATAAGGTCCATGTGCTGAGCCGCCAAATGGGAAAGGCCGCAGATTCTGTGGTGGCCAGAAAAGTGATGGGAGGCTTAGTATGTTGTGTATGGCCATTCCAGATCGTCCGGGCTTTGTATACAGGCTGGCTGATGGCAGTGCGGTCTTTCTCGGGCCGGTGTTGCCGGAGGATGCCTGGCGGCTGCGCGAGGGGATCAAGCGCATGTCCCCCGCATCACGATACCTGCGATTCTTTGCAGGCCTGAACGAGATCTCGCCGGCGCAGGTACGCTACTTTACCCGCGTGGATCAGAAGAACCACGTCGCCTGGGGGGTGCTGGAGATGGGTAAATATCCCTGGCCTGGACTGGGGATCGGCCGATTTGCCCGCTTGGCTGAGCGACCGGAAGCTGCGGAGTGGGCGATCGCAATCGTGGATGATTACCAGTGTCGTGGGCTGGGCAGCGCGCTGCTGGCGATCCTGCTCCTGGAGGCGGAGGATCGCAACATTCAAAGCCTCACAGCCATGGTGCTGCCCGAGAACCGCTTTGTTCTGGACTGGATGACGCGGCTGGATGCTGGCATTGAGGAGTATCCCGACGCCTTCGAAATCACGGTGGCTGTCGACCGCAATCACCTCATGACCACCGAAACCGGACGTCGGCTGGTGGGGCTGATGCAAGCGCTTCAGCCACAGGTTGCCGCGGTCTACGATGCGCCCCTCGGGGCCCTGTAAAGCAATCCGAAAAATAGCGGTCCGCTGAAGCGAACCCTGAATAGGGCACTCCAGCGGACCGTGATGTTGCGCTTGCGTATCTTAGAACGTGCCAGCGAAGTCCAGCGCTTCGCCGGTGGTGTTCTTCTTGAACGTCGAGTTCTTGATCTTTTCCTGAAGCTTCTCGTAGTAGAGATCTTCATTAACGGGCAGGTCGACCCAGTTATCCAGCCAGGTGGACAACTGCATGGCATTGGCCAGTTCGACGCCGTTGATCCCTTCCTCGCCACGAGCAAGCAGCGGAGTGCCCTTCAGGATGGCATTGACCCAGTTCTTGGTCACACCCTTGTGCTCCTCGCCACCGCCGGACGGGATTTCGCAGCGCCAGGTCTCGGGCTTGGAGAAGCCGTTCTTCGATTCACGGATGTGCTGCGAGACAGGCACGACGGTGCGCCAGAACGTGATGGTCTCGCTCTTGCCACTGGAGTCGAGCACGACCTTGCCGCGGTCGCCGACGACCTCGAGGAACTGGGTGCCCGGGGCCTCGCCGGTGCTGGTGATGAAGATGCCGGTGGCGCCGTTAGCGTACTCGAGATACGCGGTGCACTCATCTTCGGTTTCGATGTTGTGGTACTTGCCGAAACCGCAGAACGCACGAATTCGCTTGGGCATGCCGCAGATCCACTGGAACAGGTCCAGGTTGTGGGGGGACTGATTCATCAGTACGCCGCCGCCTTCGCCTGCCCAGGTGCCGCGCCATCCCCCCGAATCATAGTAGATCTGGTTGCGCAGCCACGTCGTGATGACGTACATCGTTCGCTTGATCTCACCCAACTCACCCGAGGCGACCAGCTCGCGCATCTTCTGATGCCCCGTGCGGGTG
>CAZSJB010000319.1:0-4322 GCA_964606625.1 uncultured Tepidisphaeraceae bacterium
CTATCTGGCGCAGAACCGCCTGCTGCCGCGGACGGATCGCGGCGACCTGCTGGCTGTGTTTACCGCAGGCGCCTATGGGTTTGCCATGAGCAGCAATTACAACAATCGCCCGCGCTTGCCGGAAGTGCTGGTCGATGGCGACAAGTACACCATCATCCGCCGGCGTGAGACGTATGAGGATCTGGTTGCGCTGGAGCGATGAAGAGCGAAACTATGGCACGCGCGTCTTGTCCATGGCACAGGAGGGAATGGCTATGCGTCATGTCGTTCGATGGGCCGCGATCTTGGCTGCGGTAGTGATGCTGCCGGTGGTGGGGTTTGCCCAGGAGCAGGAGGCGGAGACGGTTCGGATGACGGTGCATCCTGCCTCGCCGCCCGTGCCGGCGCTGCGGTACACTTTCCGTCCCGACCTTACGCTGGAAACATCGGGCAACGCAGCCACGTTGTACAAGGAAGTGGCGACTGAGATTGGCGATCTTCCGGATGAGGTGGAGGAATGGCGTCAACTCCCGCCGGATCAACTGCCGATTGAGCAGGTGCGGGGGCTGCTGGACGAATACCTTCCGCCACAGCGCTGGGAGAAGTTGGTTGCGGCTTCACTGTGTCGGGAGGTGGATTGGGAAGTGGGCCTGCGCCAGAAGGGAATGCAGGCGTTGCTGCCGCACCTGCGGTCCGTGCGCGATCTGACGCGTCTGATCGCCCTGCGTGCCCAGGTGCAGATGCGCGATGGTGATTATGCATCCGCTGTCGCGACCCTTACGGTTGGATTCAAACTGGCTGAGGATGTCCAGTCCGATCCGCTGCTGATAGAGGCGGTGGTTGCGGAAGGAATCAACCGGTTGATGCTTGAACATGTTGGGATGCTTCAACGGATGGACAATGCGCCCAACCTGTACTGGGCGCTGGCGGACCTGCCCCGGCCGTTGGTGAGTATCCATGAAGCGGTGCGCCGTGAGCGTCATGTCGCGGAGTTCACATTTCCGGCGTTGCGGCGCGTGCGCAGCGGCGAGGAGATCACCGAAGAGGAGTTTCATCTGATTATGGGCCGGTTGGCGGGCGTGATCAGTCCGCTCCAACCAGACCACAAACCCGATGCGGACGAATCGGAGCGCATCGCGGCGGCTACCGCGATGGCCATCGCCCCCGCTCGCGCATACTTTCGGAAGCAGGGTTGGACCGAGCGGCAACTTGACGACCTGGCTGAGTATGAGCTGGTCGCGCGGTACATGATCGAAACGTACGATGCGGCGTACGACGACCTGATCAAATGGACGCTTCTACCGTATTGGCATGGTTTTGAACGGCTGCGAGAGCAAGCGGAGAGGCCAGGTGCGCGGATCGAGATCGACATGCGTAGCAATGTGTTGATGGTTTTCACGCCGCCATTTTCCAGGGCTTGGATGCGATCCGTGGCCCTCGATCGCGAATTGGCTGCCATGCAGATCGTCGAAGGTCTGCGCGCATACGCGGCTGCCAATGATGGACAGTTGCCCGATTCGCTGGAGGATTTGGCTGACACACCCGCTCCGCTTGATCCGTCGACCGGCCAGCCGTTCGGCTATCGTGTTGAAGGTCGCACAGCCGTCATCGAGTCGCCGTTGATGGCCGGTGGGGGCAAGGAGCTTCGTTACGAAGTCACTGTTGTGGCTGAGTAAGCTGAGGAAAGACGCGGGTGGCTGAGATGATCGGCCCGTGATGAAGGTCAAATCCGCAGGGGGGCGACATGAGCTTGCCAGGTATGACGCGCGACCAGGGACAGCTTCTCGAAGGTGCTGAGGCTGACGCGCCGGATCAGGATCAGGTGCGGGTTGGCGCGGATGCGGTCGAGGATGCCGCGGTAGATGCTGGTCATGATCTGCAATGTGGGCCGCGCATCGGGCATGATCAGCTCATCCAGCTCAGCCGATTTGTTGTAATAGGCTGCCGCTCGCTCGGTTTCGAAGGCCAGGAGAGCGTCAAACCGGTGTCGCTGTTGCGGATCGCCAAGCTGCTCGGGTGTCAGACCGAACTGCTGGAAGTCTTCGGTTGGCAGGTACTGTCGCCCGCGGGCTGTATCCTCGCGGACGTCGCGCAGGATGTTGGTCAATTGCATCGCGATGCCGCGCTGCTCAGCCAGCCGAATGGCGCGGTCATGTCGGAATCCCCAGATGTACACGGCTGCGATGCCCACCGTCGATGCCACACGATAACAGTACCGATACAGCTCATCAAAGGTGCGATAGACCGATTGCTCCAGATCCTGCAACTGGCCGTCGATGGCATCATCAAAGACCTGTCGCGGAATCTGGAATCGGCGGACCATGTCATGAAATGCCGGCCAGATCGGATGCGATTGGATAGGGCGGTCGATGGCTGCGTGGGTATCATCGCGCCATGAGGTCAACAGGCGGCGGCGCTCGGCGTTGGAGAGGGTGTTATCCGCCGGCAGGGGATGACCCGAGGGGGACACCGGCGCGTCGGTCAGATCGTCACACAGCCGCATGAACCCGTACAGGGCGTACATGGCGTTGCGCTTGGCTTCGGGGAGCAGACGCATGCCGTAATAGAAGTTCCGCGCAGCCGATCGCATGAGTTGATGGCAATAGGCGTAGGAGTCTTGCAGCGTGTGAGAACTCATGGCGACCACCGTACCAACCTTGCATCTTACCGGGGAATGCGAAGATTTGCCAAAAAAAGGGCGAGGATGCGGCGGGCCGCAGCAGTTCGGCTGGGCGGTGAACAGCAAGGCAAACAGGGGCAACCGTTTACCGGCGTTTTCGGAACAGCCGCAGGTAAGTATCGCGGCAGGATGCGTACAACTGCATGTCAGAGCGATAGGTATGGCATTGCGCAACGATCGGCATCTCGGAATGCGGCACGAAGCGGTTCAGCCGCATCGGATCACCATGGGTACCTAACGGGAGGTGGTTCTTCTGCGGAACAACAGTGAATCCCAGCTTCAAGCCGACGTTACGGCAGATCTTGATCACGCGGTCGTCTTCGTTGCCGTTGGGATAGGCAATGGCGACGGGGGCTTCTCCAGTGAGTGTCAGTAGAAAGGCCTGGCATTGCTCAACCTGCTGTCGGATCTCATTACCGGTGTAATTGGTGAGGATGGCATGGTTGGCGGTGTGGTTGCCCAGATGGACCAGTGGATGCCGAGCAAACTCCGCCAGTTCGTCGGAGGTGAACGGGCGATCGATATCACCGCGGGGGGTGAGCGCATTCGGACCATACCGAGCAATCAGCTCGGCTTCGATATCCTCGGTGCGACGTGATTTCATGGCTACGCCTTCGCGATAGACTTCGCGCCGGCTGACATCCTCGGCCAAGCGTTCACGATAAAGCACATCCCACCAGAAACACTTTTGTTGCTGGATATGATTCGTGGAGATAAAGAACAGTGCCGGGACGTTGAACTCCTCCAGAATGGACAGGGCCAGATGGTTATTGTAATACCCGTCGTCAAACGTCAGGATCGCGTAGCGACCACTCGGATCGAGACCGGTGAGAATGTCCTGGGGGGTCACAAAGCGATAACCGCAGTCGATGTAATAGGCGACCAGTTCCCGAAATGCTGCCACGGTGGTCCGATCCAGAGGATCGACGTGGTTCTGTTCGATCTCCTGCTCATTTCTGAACAACGAGTGGAACAGGAAACTCAGCAATCCAGGACGCTCATTCCGCAGGGAAAGATAGGCCCTTGCAATGCTTGCATCCACGCCGCGAATGATGTTTTGAACTGCACCAATCATGCCTGAACACTTCTGGAATTACTCATGCACCGATCAATAGTTCATCCGGATTTAGATCATCGGTTGTTGTGGCTGAAGCAGGCGACGACGCCATGCAGGTCCGGTATGCAGCCAGGGTCCTTTCCACCATTGCGTCGATCGTGAAACGCTCTGCATGCTGGAGGGAGGCAGTCCCAAAGGCCCGTAGACGATCCCCATCACCGATTAGCTTTGCCAGTGCCTTACCGAATGCTTCTGCGTTGCCCGTGGGCACAACATAACCATTCACGCTATCTTGCACCAGAATTTCCACGCCTGCCGATTCGGTGGCCACGATGGGCAAACCCGCAGCCATGGATTCCAGGACGACATAGGGCAGACCTTCTTTTCGGCTTGCAATGGCAAACACATCAAATCCACCCATCACCTCGCGGGCATCCCGTTCGCCCAACCAGATGATCTTGTCGCCGATTCCCAATTCATCTGCACAGGCTCGCATGGATGTTTCCAGTGGACCGGCGCCTACCAGCGCCAGCCGGGCTGTGGGAATCTGCTGCGCGGCTGTCGCGAAACCCTTCAACAGCACTTGCGGATCCTTCTGTTCGACGA
>CAZSJB010000320.1:0-4303 GCA_964606625.1 uncultured Tepidisphaeraceae bacterium
AGCTGGATGGGCTGGGTAGGCTGGGGCGGCGGTTCGGCAGCCTGCGACGGCGCTTCCTCCGTGCCGCGGATGAGCTGATTGATCGCCCCCTGGCCGGGAATCGGTCGGTTGGGCTGGGGCGCCTGCTGGGCGAGGGCAGGATTGACGAGCATCGCTGACAGCATCGCCAGCCATACCCACCACAGTCGAATTGGACCGGCCAGAGACTCCATTCTCGGCTGCCCTTCACGCCTCTTCAGTTGCGGGATTCAGGCTGCAGGACAGGCGTTAAACCGCGCTATCTCCCGCTTCCGCAATCCCCCACTGCACTTATCCACGTCCATCCACCGTGGCATTTCTGTCAAACTGCCTGGACATATCGCGAACCTTGTCCAGCAGCTCATGCAATTCCTGCCGGGTGGTCGCCAACGGACCATCAGGGTCGAGTTCGCGATCCACCTCAGCCGCCGGCACCTTCTCCTCTTCCTGAGGTTCGGGCTCGATGTACTTTTCCTCTTCCCGTCGGAACAGGCTGGCAAAGGCCTTGCTGATCGAATCACTCTTCTCAGCCTGCACCTGGGCCAGCACCTGCGAGATCTCCTCTTCATCGCGGATCTCGCACAGCGGCGACATGTTCGCTCCGGAATTCCCCACCAGCACCAGCCGCTTACCCACCTGCACCAGCATCAGGTGCTGCTTAGGAGCGATCATGGATCGGGAAATCACCTGGATCGCTCGCGAGGTGCGATTGGTTCCCGGCGTTTCCATCAGCTTCCGGCTGACCCACCGACCCGCGAAGATCAACCCGAGTACGACGCCCAAGGCCAGCAGGATGCGTCCGAATGTCGGACCGGCGGATTGCTGCGAGCGCGTAGCGGTGGTTGGCTGATCCGAAGCCGTTGAAGTTCCACTCCGCTGAAACGTGGTGGGTTGCTGCGGCTCCTGGGCCATCGCCAAGCTGGCAAAACACAGGATGCAAAGCAGAACATACCCCCCCCACACTAGGCGGGCGCGATCCCTCGCGACAACAGCCTGCGGCATCCTTGCCATAGCTGAACAGCATACGCTTCTGCAACGGCACTCGCAAGATGGGTCATGGTTCAGGCGGCAATCTTCGCGCTGCAAGCGCAATTATTGCGCGACGACGCGGCTGATAGTGAACACCGGCAGCAACAACGCCAAGGTGATCCCGCCAATGATCGCGCCCATGATCACGATCATCGCCGGTTCGATATAGCGCGTCATCTCGGTGATCTTGTCCCGCATTTCCTGCTCGCTGTAGCTGGCGACCTGCTCAAGCACCGTGTTGAGCTTGCCGCTTTTCTCACCGCTGAGTAGCATCTGCGCCACCGAGCGAGGAACCAGGTGTGGCTGCTGGAACAACGGCTCGGAAAGCTGTTTTCCCGCGTGAATCTGATCTGACACTTCGTCCCACATGTCGCGGAAATAGCTGTTGCCACACATGTCGCGCGTCATGGCGACCGAATCGCTTAGCGTCACCCCCGCGCCCCCCATCGTCCCCAGCATGCGCAGCCCGCGTGCCAGGTAAACCTTTCGGAACATCCCCCCCAATAGCGGAAAGTTCAGTTGGATGTAATGTGCCACACGGCTACCCTGCCGGGTCCGAAAGTAAAACATCCCCGCCACCACCATCACCACCAGACCACTCAACAAAGCCAGCCAGTTGCCCACGATAAAATCGCTGGCTGCCATCAGTATTCGTGTCGGCATCGGCAGTGCCGCTTCCTTGCCCGCATAGATCCCCGCAAAACGGGGCAGCACAAACGCCAGCAGGAAAATGGTAGTCGTGATGGCGAATGAGAGCATGATGCCTGGATAAATCAGGGCGCCGCGCACGCGCTTGATGGTATCGGCTTCGTCGCGCAGATAGTTGCTGGCGCGCACCAGCAGCTTGCCCAGCATGCCACTTTTCTCGCTGGCCTTGATGAGCGTGACGAACAGTTGCGGAAAGCTGCGCGGATGGCGGGAAAGCGCTCCACTGAAATCTCCCCCGTCATGCACGTACTTGGCCAGGTCCTCCACCAGCGCCTTGAGCTTCGGTTTTTCCGTCTGCTGGGCGATGCATTCCAGCGCTTCTGTGATGGTGACGCCGGTTTCAACCATGATCGCCAGCTGGGCAGAGAGCTGGATCACATCCGTGCGGCTGACCTTAATTCCCCGCGAGGAAATAGGCTGCTCGGGGGTGGTGTCCTCCTCGAGCTTGATCGAGACCGGAAACTTGCCGTCCGCCCGCAGCATGCGCGAAACATCGCTGGCAGTGTCGGCCACCAGGACGCCACTGATCGGCTGGCCGGAAGAATCGCGAGCTGTGTAGACAAATGCGGGCATGGGTGCACCGTGGTTCAGGGTTGGTCAAATCAGGAGGTCACACGGTAGACCTCTTCGAGCGTCGTGATGCCGGCACGGACTTTTTCCATGCCGTCGACGCGCAGCGGAACCATGCCAGCGGCCTTGGCGGCTTCGCGCAACTCGTTCAGCGGCGCGCCGTGGCTGATCAGGTCAAACATCGCATCGTCCGGGATAAACAGTTCGTAAATGCCGATTCGCCCCGAATACCCCAGGTTGCGACAGCGCGAACAGCCCGTGGGACGATACAGTTGCTCAATCGGACCCGACAGGCGCTCGATCTGACGCCGCTCATGCACGGAGGGTTCGTAGGGTTCCTTACAATTCTGGCAGAGCTTGCGCACCAGCCGCTGGGCCAGCACTCCGATGACACTGGCGCCGACCAGGTAGGGTTCAATGCCAATATTGTAAAGCCGCGTAATCGCCCCCGGAGCGTCATTGGTATGCAGCGTGCTGAATACCAAGTGCCCGGTCAGCGAAGCCTGTACCGCGATGCGCGCGGTTTCGGCATCCCGGATTTCACCCACCATCACGATATCGGGATCCTGCCGCAGCAACGACCGCAGGGCATTGGCAAACGTGAACCCCGCCTTCTCGTTCACCTGGAACTGATTGACCCCCGCGATCGTGTACTCGACCGGATCTTCAATCGTACAGATATTCACCTCGTCGGAGTTGATCTCCTGAAGGCAGGCGTAAAGCGTCGTGCTCTTACCCGATCCGGTCGGGCCGGTAACCAGCACGATCCCGTTCGGCTTGGTGATGAGCTTGCGCCACTGCTTGAGCGTTTCATAACCGAACCCGAGCTTGTCGAGGTTCACGCTGGCGCGGTCGTTGTCGATGATACGCACCACGACCTTCTCGCCATGCTTGCCGGGCATGGTGCTGACGCGCAGGTCGATCGGCCGCTTGTCCATCATCACATGGATGCCGCCATCCTGCGGCATGCGGCGCTCAGAGATGTCCAGGCCAGCCATGATCTTGATGCGCGACGCAACGGCTGCATGCATCTGGTGCGGCGGACGCAGCTTTTCAACCAGGCGCCCGTCGATGCGGTACCGCACCCGCAGCATGTTCTCACCCGGTTCGATGTGAATGTCGCTTGCCCCCTCCTTGACCGCATTGTAGATGCAGTAGTTGACGAGCTTGACGACCGGCGAATCGCCGGCGGCTTCCTCGAGATTGGTCAGGTCCTGGACCTGTTTGCGCTCGATCAGCGCAAACTCTTCCGGCTGAACCTCCTCGATGATGTCATCAATGACAAAGACCTTGTCATTGGGCAGGTACGTCTGGAGGGTGGCTTGGATGTCGCGCGAGGTCGCCGCCACGACCTGCACCTGGTGGCCGCAGAGGCGCTCGATCTCCTCCAGCAGAAAGACGTTGGCCGGCTCGGCGACTGCGACCGTCAGCGTGCCTTCCACCAGAAACAAGGGCAGGACCTGGTGCTGCTCGAGGAACTCCTTGGGCAGCACATCAATCACCTTGGGATCGGCGATCCGCGGACTGACGCGAGCGTACGGCACGCCGTACGCCTCAGCCAGCACCTCCGTCACCTGGTCCTCCGTGCAGATGCGCAGATCGACCAAGACCTCCCCCAGCAACTTCTGATGATTGGAACGGCGTTGCTCCTCCAAGGCACGCTGTAACTGCTCGGGATTCACAAACCCGTGGTTGAGCAACAGTTGTCCCAGAGGTTGTCGGTGAGCGGTAGCGATCATACGAACCTTGCTATCTGTGCTGATCGGTTGATGGGGGCAAGGTCTTAATTGACATGCAGTAACAGCCGCCAGGAAAAGCGGCTGATAAAGGCTCCCTCTGTGGTCCCGCGCCAATGGGTTTGTTTTGAAAAAAGTAACAGGGATGAATCCTCGTTTTTGACCTAAAAACGCGGTTTTGATGGGTTCGATTGGGTTCGTTTTGGGTTCGTTTGAACGACTGGGACCGCAGTGTTTCAGGC
>CAZSJB010000321.1:0-4295 GCA_964606625.1 uncultured Tepidisphaeraceae bacterium
ACACGCCTGGGCTCCCAGTTCCTGGCAGATCATCCTGGCGGCAATGCCGGCTTGTTCGACGTCCGTAATCTCAAACCCCACCAGCCGGGCAGCTTCAAAGCGATTGGGTGTGACGATCGTCGCCAACGGCAGCAACCGCCGACGGATCGCCTCCACCGCATCATCATCCACCAGCGAATCGCCTCCCTTGGCAATCATCACCGGATCGACCACCAGCGGGACCAGCCGGTGTCGTTCGATCGCCTCGGCAACCGCCTCAACGCATGCGTGTGAACCGAGCATGCCCGTCTTCACGGCTGCAGGGCGCAAATCCTCAGCAACGCTGTCGATCTGTTGGGTGATGAAGGCTGTCTCCAGCATCACCACACCCTGTACCCCGCGCGTATTCTGAGCGGTCACCGCCGTGATGGCTGAGGTGCCAAAACATCCCAGCAAAGCAAATGTCTTTAAATCTGCCTGGATACCGGCACCCCCACCTGAATCACTGCCGGCAATCGTCAATGTGATGGGTCGTGTCTGCACGGCGTGCAGTATACCCTCGTTACGCAGTCGTGGTATTGCGCGTCAGTCAACTAAAGGGATGGATGCAATCGTGTTCACGGAGTCCAGGGAATCATGCGCAGCAGGTCCCCAGGCGCGCTCCACCAGTTCCGGATCGGCAGGCAGCATGATGGCAGCCCCATCCGGGAAATGCAGCGATTCCGCCTTCGCATAGATCCATAGCGAAGCGACAATCACAAAAATCAACAAAGGAAAAAGTAGACTACGGATCCAATCGGTCATCAACTATGCTCCGGTTCAGCCCCTCCTGGTCTCATCGGCTGACTTGCAGGTAACATTAACTCATACGACGCAACAAGGCAGGTGGATGTGAAATTAACAGAATTTGAACAATGGTTGGACGAATCGCCTCGGCGATGTCTTCTGATGGGCGTAGTCAACATCACGCCCGACAGTTTCAGCGATGGCGGCAAGTTTCTGGATCCCCAGGTGGCCAGCGATCACGCCCTGCAGCTTGCTGAACAAGGGGCTGACATTCTGGATATCGGCGGCGAATCGACGCGCCCGGGTTCGCTGGGCGTCTCGGCGGAGGAACAGATCCAGCGGATCGTCCCGGTGATCGAACGCATCCGGTGCCACTCCGACATCTGCATCTCGGTGGATACGACCAAATCCGAGGTTGCCGCAGCCACCTTGGACGCCGGAGCCAACCTCATCAACGACATCTCAGCCGGCCGTGACGATCCCGCGATACTGCCGCTGGTCGCTGCCCGTCAGGTGCCGATCGTCCTGATGCACATGCAGGGCACCCCCCGTACCATGCAGGAGAACCCGCATTATGATGACGTCGTGGCGGAGGTCGGCCAGTTCCTGCGCGACCGAACCCGAGAAGCGATGGATGCCGGCATCGAGCGGCGCCGCATCCTGATCGATCCCGGCATCGGATTTGGCAAGACGACAGCCCACAACCTCGCCTTGCTTCGCCACCTGCGCAGCCTGACGGACATCGGCTTGCCCATCCTCGTCGGTACCAGCCGTAAGCGTTTCATCGGCGAGATCACCCATCAGCCCGATCCCACCCAGCGCGCCTGGGGTACAGCCGCCACCATCGCCTGGAGCATCGCCAACGGCGCAGAAATCGTGCGCGTCCATGATGTCCCGGAAATGCGGCAGGTCATGGAGATGACCGAAGCCATTCTGAACGGATAAGAACCTTATTCCCCCACCAGACATGGAGCGGAGAACCACCCCGGGCGTTTATCTGTGCCATGGGCGCCCCGCCCATACAATCTCAAGGCCGTGTTCCCGCGCCCTGTGCATTGGCTACTTCTTCAACGGCGCGAATGCCTGCATGATAGCAAGCGCGCTCTCCACCCCGTCTGTTGCGCTGGACACGATTCCTCCGGCGAACCCGGCTCCTTCGCCCACCGGGTACAAGCCGCCACTTGTCACGCTCTGACGCGATTGGCGATCACGGTCGATCCGGATCGGCGAACTGGCGCGCGTCTCCGGTGCGGTGATGATCCCCTCAGGGCCGGCATAGCCGCGAATCATCCGATCCAGCATTGGCAAACCGCGCTGCAAGGCATGAATCACAAGATCGGGCAGCATCTGCCGCAGGTCCACCGCGGCTGAACCCAGGGGATAGCTGGTAACGATCGAATCATCGCTGACCCGTCCCGCCAGGAAATCGCTCGCCCGCTGAGCCGGAACGCGGTATGACCCACTCAGTTCATAGGCCAACCGCTCCCATTTGCGCTGGTACTCCATCCCGGCCAGTGGATCATTTCCAAACTCAACCGGCATGATCGTGACGACCAACCCGCTGTTGGCATACGGCGAATTGCGCCGGCTGGTGCTGGCACCATTGGTGCAGATTTCGTTGGGTGATTCATTACTGGGCAAAATCTGGCCGCCTGGACACATGCAGAAGCTGAATAGGTCCGCGCCACAGCGATCATCCATTCCGGCTGCGTGTTTGGCGACAAGGAAATACTCAGCCGCGTCCAGCCGATCGGCGGCAACGCCGTATTGATTGCGGTTGATCATCTCCTGGGGGTGCTCGATCCGCACGCCCATCTGAAATGGCTTGGCTGACATCGCAACTCCCCGTTTGCGCAGCACGCGATACGTATCCCGCGCGCTGTGACCGATCCCCAGGATGCACACATCGCAGGGAATCGTCTCCCCACCCTCCAGCACCACGGCGGTGATGCGGTTGTCGGTTTGGCTGCCGGCTGGCAATTGTCCGCAGCCTGGACCAATGACGAAGTCCACCACCCGTGCCCCGTAGCGTACTTCGCCGCCCAGCGCACGGATCTGCTCGACAATCCGCCGGCAGACGCCGGGAAGTTTGTCGCTACCCATGTGCGGCTTGGCATCCACAAGAATGTTTGGATTGCCCCCGAAACGCACGAGTTGCCGCATCACCCAATCATTGAGCTTGTCATGGGTGCGTGAATAGAGCTTCCCATCGCTGTAGGTACCGGCGCCGCCGATGCCAAACAGCAGGTTGTTTTCCGGATCGAACTGCCCTTTGGTGTAATACAGGTGCAGGGCCTTGTGACGCTGGGGCACATCCTGTCCACGCTCCAGCACAATCGGCAAATACCCCATCTCCGCCAGAATCAACCCGGCAAACAGCCCAGCTGGCCCCGTGCCGATAACCACCGGGCGATGTGCCAGCCTCCCCTGCCCCGGCTCGATGACCGGATCATAAGAGGGTGGAATCTCCGATACCTGCCCCGCCCGGCCACGTCGCAGCAGCCGCTTCTCATCGGCATCGACTTTTACCTGCACGTGATACACCCGCCGCACGTCGTCTGTGCGACGGGCATCAATCGCCCGGCGCACCACGCCGTACGTCAGGACGCGATCAGTACCGATCCCCAGAACCCGCGCGATGCGTTCGCGCAGCAGTTCCTCGGGCTCGTCCATCCGCAGTACGACATTGCGGACCAGTAAAGGCATGGCAATTCCGCCCCTTCACCTTGTCACCCCCTCATCCTCTCAAGGTTTGCCCGCGCCGCCCGCATGCTTGTGAACGATGTCCTGCACGGGCGGTTCGGTCACCTTGGGTGGCACGATGCTGCGAATGTTGGCCTCCTTGAGTTGCCGCTCGTCGATCGGAGCCGGTGCTCCGCACATCAGGTCGGCGCCGCTCTGCGTCTTGGGGAAGGCGATCACGTCGCGGATGTTGCTGATGTTCCGCAGAATCATGACCAGCCGGTCCAGACCGAAAGCGATGCCACCATGTGGTGGCGCGCCATACTGCAAGGCGTCCAGCAGGAAGCCGAACTTCGCCCGCTGGGCTTCTTCGTCAATCCCGAGCAGATGGAAGACCTTCTGCTGCGTATCCATCCGATGGATACGAATGCTGCCGCCCCCGACTTCACTGCCGTTGCAGACGATGTCGTAGGCTTTGCTGCGAATCGACTCGATCACGGCCCGGTCGGTGCTGGTGAGCTTCTCCAGATCCTCATCCAGCGGCGCGGTAAACGGATGGTGCGTGCTGACAAAGCGGCCCTCTTCTTCGTCGTACTCGAACGCCGGGAAGTTGACGACCCACACCCACGCGAAGCGTGTCGAAGGCGTCAGTTGCAGATCGCGTGCCATCTTGAGGCGCAGCTCGCCCAGCACGCGATGGACGATCTTGGGCTTGTCGGCTGCGAAGGCGAGCAGGTCGCCCTCCTGCGCGCCGGTGCGCTCCAGCAGCGCCGAAGCGATCGGATTGACGAACTTGGCGACGCCAGTGTCGAAAGCGCCCTTGGCGACCTTGGTGACAGCCAATCCCT
>CAZSJB010000322.1:0-4292 GCA_964606625.1 uncultured Tepidisphaeraceae bacterium
CGCATGAGCGGTGGGATGTCGGCCACTTCCACCTCTGTGACGCTGTACTTGATCTCGGTCATAGATAGCCTCCAAGCTAGTTACAACTTTCCCGCCCAACGCGCCGTGTGACCTCTCTGTACAAGCTTATCGACAGTGACTGCTAATCGTCGGGGGTGTAGCTCTAACCCGATAACCCGGCAGCCTAGACGATCTGCCGCAATAGCTGTCAGCCCGCGCCCGATAACAGGGTCGAGAATCCATTCGCCCGGTGCCGCGACTTGCGAGAGCGCCCAATACGGCGTCTCCTCATCGTCGAGCCCGTCTGCGCGCGCAACCAACGGCTGCACATTGCTCCATGTGCAATGCACCAGCCAGCAAGGCTTGCGCCGGTAATACGTGATCGGCCAGCAAGCCAAGACGCGACCATGAGCAGCAGAGATCCAGCCCGCCAGGCCGTCAACGTGTTGTCGCCCCATCTCAATAAATATATGTCCACCAACGGCACTGAAAGCGTCCAGCAGCGCCGCAATGAAGCGCGGAAAGTCAACTTTGCGATCTACTCCGGCCTTGACGCGGAATGCTCGCGCATTCCCCGCATTCCAGGGCGGGTCGCAGTAAGCGTGATGCGGCGCCTCGCCAACGTGCGCAAGCAGCGCGCCGATTGCACCCACTTCCAGATCGCCGCACGCCAGCCAGTGCGGCCCCACCTGCCAGATGTCTCCTGGCTGGATTGGATACCGATCCCCCGCATCGCCATATCGCCAACGCATCACGAGTCCCTCCGCATGCAAGGGTTGGCAATGAGCATTGCCTGCCACTCGGCCGGATCGACATATTTATGCTTCGCGCCCGTTCCGAGATCGATCAGGCGGATGATGGTTAAGCCCCCAACACGCGCGCGCTCCAGCGGGATGCCCATCTCTAACTGGCGTGCATAAGCGGGATGCACCGGCAGTCCCTTGGCAATGGTATACGCCCACGCATCATACAAACGCCAGTCACCAAGCGGCGCGCATCGCAAAATCTGCCGGTACTTGAGGTATTGCGTCTTCTGGTGGCGAAGTGCCCAGTCTCGCTTTTTGCTCTCATCGCGGCGCATCCCGACGAACACGCCATCGAAGCCCAGCGGCGGCAGATCGCCGTAATGCTCTAGGTGCCAGTCGATCCGGCAAGGCTGGTTGAGCACCGGATGTTCGCCATATCGCGCGAAGAATTCCGGGTGATACTTGTGCCGCACGCGCCAAACCTTGTTGCCCCACTCGCGCTCCACCCAATCGAGCAAGGCCCACGTATCGGGCGTGTCCCACTCATCAACCCAGATGCACTCGATGTCCGGCTTGATCTGCCGAACCAGATACAGCATAAGCATGCTGTCCTTGCCGCCAGACAGCGCAACGTAGGGATGCTGGCACTGAGCCAGCATCCCATCTATCTCATTCAGGCTTGCATCCTCAAGCTGTTTGAGACGCTCGGCGTAGACGCGCGCGTGCGCCTCAAACCCCGCAACCAGCATGCGCGGCAAATTGCCAGGCGTCGTCATGGTGTGCTCCCCGTTGGCACACACCAGGCGCGCGTCTCGGCGTACCAGTAGGGCGGGGAGTAGCCGACCTCAACCGCCGATGGCGTCTCAAACTGCGCCAAACCGAGGTAATCCAGCGGAACGGGACGCAGCGCACGCTCGTCGGGGCCCCAAAACGAAAACTCGGTGATCGGCTCGATGAGCCACCGCAGAACTGTCCCTGCGACAGTATTCTTCTTGCCGATGGCGCTCACGCTCGACAGCAGACGTGCGATTTCCTCACCGCTGCCAACACAGACAGCGCTCAGGCGCTTGTTGACCAGCACCGGCATCGGCGTGCGCTTCTCCTTGTGCCGCCCCGCTGTGGTACGGATATTGCGAGTGCTCATGGTTGGCTCGATTGCGCGGCGGTGCAGATACATCACGTCCTTAACCGCCTCACCTTCCGGCAGCAAGTCCGTGCTGGCCCAGAGCGGCACGCCTGTCTCGCTGCGCCACACGTCATCCAGCGGCAGCGGGACGGTGACATAATTCGGCGACCAGCGTATCCAGTTGGTGCGCATCGCCTCACCCATCACCACGTAGGCCAGCAGCGCGTCGAGATGCACGCCATGATAGGTGATCACGGCGTCGCCAAGCTCTGCCGTGACCCGAAGCGGTTCCTTGGGGAGCGCCTGATAGCGCTCCCCGACCTCCATCAAGTAACGTTTGACAGGATGCATCACGCCATGACCAGCTTGTCTGTCGCCAGTGTCCCGTCGAGCAACCCCTGGCGGAGCGTGTCGGCGTTGCTGGTTAGATACACCTCATACTGCTCGCGCAGCAGATCGGGATCATCAAGCGCGAGCACCTGCACATAGTCCAGCGCCGCTAGCCCGAAGCCGCGCGCCGCTTGACCGCCAAAGATGCTTGAGCCGCCCGCGTAGGTGTCCAGCGCCGCGACCAGCGCACCGGCTTCCAGCGGCGTGGCGTAGGGCGCCAGCCTGAACTCGATCAACGCCTCGACCCCTGCCGCCAAGCCCTCAAACCCAAATGGCATCGGCGATCCCTCGACCCGCTTAGCAGTGTGCCGGGTCATATCGTGGCGATCCAGCAGGTCGAACGCCGACAACTCAGGCTCAATGCCGTAGCGCGCCAGCGCGTCGGCGTTTTCCTGGCAGATAAGCCACGCACTCATCTTGAGGTTGGAGTCTCCGAGCACGAATCCGCTGGTCGTCCCGCCGACCAGTCCCAACAGCGGATAGGCGGCGCGAATCTCGCGCGCCAGCTTGAACGCATCATGCGGCGCGCTGCTGTTGAGATCGCCGCCATTGTAGAGCAGCGCAGCGACGGGATCGGGCAGGTCCTCGAACGCCAGGCTGAGCGCATTGAGCAGGTGCCACGCGCCGGGCTCGCGCACCATCTGGTGCCGCGCGCTGTTGGCGGAGATCGCCGGGACTTCCGCCACCACGCGGGATGACTCCGAGTAGACCACATCGGGCAGGTTGAGCACGACCGAGTCGTCGCCCGCCTTGCCAGACTCCGCCCACAGCCGCGCCAGCATCAGCGCGGAGACGCTGTTGGTGGACAGCGCAGCGAGCACGAGCTGCGCGAGGGCGGGGGGCATGGCGATCAGGGCGCTCTGCACCTCGCCGTCGCCGCGCAGTGGGACGCCAACTTGCATATCCGACGCGAGCCCGCCCCACCAGCCGAAGATGCTCGTGTTGCGGATCGCTTGTTGGCGGGCGCGCTCCTCCAGGCGGCGGTAGCGCTCCGGGCCGCTGAACAGGCCAAGGCCATCCGCTGTGCCATAGGCCGAGATGAACTCGCGCAGCAGGGCGACGGCCAGGAAGTCGGGGGCGCTCAGCGTCGCGAACAGGTCGCGGTGCATGGCCGGGACGGGAAGCAGCCGCGCCAGGCGGTTCGCAGCATCGGGATCGGGCGCGGCCAGCGTGCGCTCGATGACCTGCTTGCGGCGCAGGAACAGATTAACATTGCTGCTGTCCTGCACCGAGGGGTCATGGTGCGAGACGGGCGTCAGGAACCGGGCGCGCACCGCGACAGTGCGCTGTTGAGGCGTGACGATATACATTAGTTGCTCTCCTTTTGAGCGACAAACAACGCGAGAAGAAACTCATCTGACCCCCGCCAGCGGGCGAGCGCAGACTCGTACTGGAGGATTGCCTCTGCCGAGGCGGCAAAGTCCTTGAGCTTGACCCCAAACAGCAGCGACTCGGCAATCGCGCGCTTGCTGAAGCCGATGTCCATGACGCTCTCAACGAGGTCCAGGCATTCCAGCAGGGCGCCTGCGTTAACCGACAATGAGCGCGCGGTGTCGCCGTCTACAAAGTAGGGGCGCCAGGCCGGACCGAATCCCGAAACGCACGACGCGGGCCACAGGCGGCGCTTGGTATTGGAGGTGATCAGCGCTACGCACGGCGTCCCGAAGGGCAGCGTGCGGATGAGATCGCGCCAGGCGGGACGCTCGTCGGTCGCGCTGTCAAGCGACACGACCGGCTTGCACGTGCAAGCCGCCGATGCGAACAGATTCCCCACGAGTAATTTCGGCTCCGAGAAGCACGCGGCGCAGTCGCCGCAGGTGTGATCGTGGCCGTAGCGGAACGTGTCTGCGATGTCCGTGGTCGTCTTCTGGATCACCCGTTTCAGCGGGACGCCAGTTGAGATGACAGCACCGCACAGGGCGCAGCGCTGCGCCGGTTCGCGATCTTCCTCCGGCCAGTGCAAGCCGAAGCCTCGCGCGAGCAGTGTGGATGTATTCACTCTCACTCCTTCCATTTGTTTGTTTCTAGTG
>CAZSJB010000323.1:0-4274 GCA_964606625.1 uncultured Tepidisphaeraceae bacterium
TACCATGAACGTAGCCGCCGTCATCGCCACGATCATGTACGTCCGAAACCCCACCGGGCGGCCATGGATGTCACGCTCCAGCCCGATGGCCCCTCCCAACGCGGCACCGACGAGGATCCGCAACACCAGCTCCCAGGTTGCCAACATGCCATGCTCCTTCCTTACCCCATCCGGTCGCCCGCCTGAACGGCAGCAGGCAACGAAATCACGACCAATCGTATGCTCTTCGGCAAGACACCTCGATCTTGATTAGATCTTGCGACCTGCACCGCCGAGCCACGAACGCAACACGCCGCCCGCAACGCCGGCGCGCGATCCGGGTCAGCCCACATATTGCGGTGGATCAGAAGGCATTATGATGGGTCTACCCCCTCCAGGCGAGCTACAGCCGGTCAATCCGTGGTCGCGCCCCCCGCGCGCCGGGCGGCGCGGCTTGCCCAGAACAGACCTAGAGACCCAGCCGTCAGGTCCGTCATCAGCCGACGAACAACAGGCCTTTTTGCCGCCCGGCGAAGCCTTTCCATCTATCCAATCCACGAGATGATTTCATGAGCCAAGCACCAACGCCAATCCATCAGCCGGTTCCGCTGGGTTATGCGCCACCCCCGCGGAATGATCTGCGCCAGATTGCCATGCGACAGAAGGCCGTAATGTGGTGCATACTGGGCTATCTTGCGGCAGTTGTGCTGCAGGCGGTGCTCTCCCCCGAGATCGCTGTGCTGGGCGCGCTGCTCGGTTTGACGGCATCGGTCACGGGGGCGGGGTTTGTGTTCATGCTCGCGATTGCGATCTATCGAACCGGAGCCGGTATTGCCCTGGGAATCCTGACGCTCATCCCACTGGTCGGGCTGATTGTGCTGCTGATCGTGAACGGCAAGGCGACCCGGATCCGGCGCGAGAACGGGATCAAGGTCGGCTTGATGGGCGCCAACATGCGACAGGTGTCGCAGACAGCCCGCTTCTGACAGTCCCGCCGCTGCGTACCACCAACAGCGGCCCGTTCCACGCAATCCACGAAGAACCGCACACACGCATCATGCATCAACATCACCGAGAAGCTTTGCGTTCAATGAACCTTTGCGATCACCGCTTATCACCGCATGAGTCCATGCCTGATACGCATTACTTCTTCGGCGTCCGAGCCACCGCCGGCCAGCCGGGGTGGCCTTGGGCAAAAATGTTCGCGAACCAGTCCCTCCACCGCCGTATATCAACCGGATCTCCGATCTGGTATGCGTTGGCTGTCCAGATGATCGCCGTCGCCGTGGTGTTGAACTGAAGACGATCATGGAAAACAGGATCCACCGGCAACGCGTAGTGCTGCAGCACGCGATCGATGAATGCCGCACCCAGCCAGTGATTCAGAAACAGGAAGTCGACACACGGATCACCGAACGCAGCGTCGCTCCAGTCGATCACGCCAACAATCTGGCTGGTCGAGGGATCCATCAGCAGGTGGTCGTCGCCAAGGTCATTGTGCGTGAAACGCGGTAAGCCGGCGTAGGCTGGCGGCGGGTTGACTTCGCCGCGCAGCCAGGACTCCCATCGCTCCGCCAGCGACGCGCCCACGGCCTGGCGGAACGCATCGGCCACCTTCACTACTTCCGTCAGGTAATCCGCAGGAGAGCGCGTCTGGTCATGATCGAACACCCCCTGTTCATCGCCCGTTGGTATCCGCTCAGGAGGGATCGCATGCACCTGGGTCAGCATGCGCCCCACCTGCTCAGCCAGCGCGAGCTGGCGCTCGGGCGGTACGTCCACTGCTCCCGAACGCATCCCACGAATCATGCGGTGGCCGACAAACAGATACGGAAACAACTCGCTCGGCTGACCGACCAACTCGATGACCGGAACACCAACGTCCAGGGCCTCAGCGAGGATCGGCAGGATCACAATCTCCCGGCGAAGCTCAGCCTGCACCGCAACCCTGCGGGGAAAGCGAAACACCCACTCACCATTTACGAGATAGGCATCGTTGCACCAGCCGCTGCCCAGAAACTCAATCTGCACAGGTGCAAGCTGCGGAAACTGGGATGCGATCACACAGCTTGCCGTCGCCGCCGTCAGCACGCGATCAGTGCCCCAGGGCATGATGTCACCGGGTTTTGTGCTCATGAAAAAGAGTTGTCGAGGATAGCCGCGGATATCGCCAGATGCATGAGAATCGCGTCATCCAGCCGTTCAAAGCGGCCGGATCACCCATCTGCCGTAGGCAATGAATGCGCAAATCGCAGCCACAACCACCCAGTAAATCACCAAGCCGACGTTAATCTCTCCCGCGCACAGGTGCAACCCGACAAACAGCAGCATTTCCACTGCGATGCAGGCTGTCACGATCGGAATGAGGAAGGCCAGCGGACGATAGAACGCCGGCAGGATTAGCGTCAGGCTGATCAACAGCTCAATGCCCCCATCGCCACCCACGCGCCCTGCGGGATCGCTTTCAGGGACGGCATCGCTTGAGCAGTACGAGATGGCTGAAACATTGCCGCGGTTGGTCCCGCAATTATGATGGGTGGCCATGACAACATTTCGCCGGCCGGGCTGGAGGACAATTCTCATGATGTGTGCACTGGGTAGCGGGATTGCAGGGAGCTTGGGACATGTGCAGGAAACGGGCGTAACGCATTCACAACTCTGGGGCGTTGCGGGTGAGAAATGGACACCGCACAGCCGCCTGCCGGACTTTTCGTTTGCCGGCTATCGCCAGGGAGAGTCGGATCTTCCGAAGGTTGATCAGATCGCCAATGTGCGGGACTTTGGTGCAGCCGGCGACGGAAAGCAGGATGATTCGCAGGCCTTCCTTGATGCCATCGCTGCGACGGATTCTGGCGCAATCTTCATCCCGCCGGGCAGGTACCTGATCCGCCAGATCATCGAGATCAACAAGCCCAACCTCGTTCTTCGCGGCGCCGGTCCGGATCAGACGATTCTTACGTTCAATCGCCCGCTCGAGGTCATCCGCCCGAACATGGGTGCGACCACCAGCAACCGCCCCACGTCCAACTACTCCTGGTCGGGTGGATTCATATGGGTGCGAGGTCACCTTAATCAGCCGCATCGTCAGAACATCACCACCAACGCCCTTCGTGGTGATCGCGTCGTCACCGTGAACGACGCCACCCACCTTCAGCCGGGCCAGCGGGTCATCGTGGAAGTCACCGATGACTCTGAAAAAACACTGCTCAATTACCTGTATCAGGGCCAGAGCGACAGTACCGAAGAAATCAAAAATAAGGTGCAGATCCAGATGGTCAGCCGGATCGCAGCCATCGACGGCAACCAGGTTACCCTTGAACGCCCCCTGCGGTTTGACCTGCGTAAGGAATGGTCACCCACCATCGCCCTCTTCGAGCCGACTGTCACTGAAGTGGGCATTGAGGATCTGGCATTTGAGTTTCCCAACGAACCCTACCAGGGCCATTTCACGGAACTTGGCTATAACGCGATCGCGATCAACAATGCCGCGGACTGCTGGGTGCGCAATGTCCGGATCATCAATGCCGACAGCGGCATATTCATGACCGGGCTGTTCTGCACAGCCACCAACATCCTCTTCGAATCCCAGCGCAAACCATTCGAGGGAGACACCGGCCATCATGGGATCACCCTTGGCCGCGATTGCCTGGTGGATGGATTCGAGTATCGCACGAGTTTCATTCATGACGTCACGGTCAGCAATGGCGCATCCGGCAACGTGATCAAGAACGGGCGCGGCGTGGACCTGTCATTTGACCACCACAAGCGGTTTCCGTTTGCAAACCTGTTCACGAATATCGATGTGGGACACGGCGGGCAGATGTGGCGATGCGGTGGCGGTGCGCGGCTTGGCCGGCACACGGCTGCGTGGGCGACCTTCTGGTGCATCCGCAGCGCGCGTGATCAGTCCTGGCCCCGCCAGAACTTTGGTCCGGACATGATGAACCTGGTCGGCGTGCAAACCAGCGATCCGTCACAAACCAATCCAGAAGGCCGATGGTTTGAGGCGATCTCACCTGATTCTCTTGAACCCAGGGACCTGCACGCAGCTCAGTTGGAGGCGCGGCTGCGCCGCAAAGCGCAATGAGCGCGCACAAAAAACGCCCGGAAGTCCTTCCGGGCGTCGATCCCGCATAGCCCGCGGTATCCCTATGAGGCTGGAGGTGAGGTAAACACCCACTGTCAGACGGCTGCCGTCTGTTGCAGTTCCTTTTTTCGGTTGGCCATCTGGGCCTTGAGGCGTGCCAGGATGCTGCTGTGCATCTGGCTGACGCGTGATTCGGACAGATCCAGCG
>CAZSJB010000324.1:0-4268 GCA_964606625.1 uncultured Tepidisphaeraceae bacterium
GGAATCGGGACTGAGCGTGATCGCGCTGGAAGACCCGATCGAGCGCGACCTGCCCGGTGTGACGCAGATCGAGGTGCGCCCGCATGGCGAGCTGACCTACGAACGCGCCCTGCGGTCCATTCTGCGGCAGGATCCGCAGGTATTGATGCTCGGAGAGATCCGCGATGCAGCCACCGCGTCCCTGGCGGTTCAGGCGGCGCTGTCGGGGCATCGGCTGGTGGCAACGCTGCATGCAGCCGGGGCCGGTGGGACGATCGCACGGCTGCTGGAGATGGGAATCGAACCGTATCAGCTCAGCAGCGCGCTCTGGGGTGTGCTCAGCCAGCGGCTGCTGCGCAGGGCGGGGGCGGATGGGGGGTATGCCGGTCGGGTGCCGGTCGCTGAGCTGGCGATCATGGATGATGCGTTGCGGAAGGCGTTACTGGATCGCGCCGATGCCGAGTCGCTTCAGCGGATCGTCGAGCAGCAGGCGCAGTTCGTTCCCATGCGCCAGGCGGCTGATGCTTTGGTGCAGCAAGGGCTAAGCCGGGCCGAAGAGATGGAGCGGGTGCTCGGTCATGTGAAAAAATAAGAAAAACTGAAATTGCCTGGCACTTTCTTCGGCATACAAGGAGAGGGAGGATCGATATGGGTACGGTAAATTACGACATTGCGCTACTGCAACGCTTCTCGGATGAGGGAGACGAGCAGGCGTTTGCGCAGCTCGTGCAGCAGTATGCGGGACTGGTCTTCGGGGCTGGCTATCGCATCCTGGCGGATCGGGCACGCGCGGAGGAGGTCGCGCAGGAGACGTGTTTGCGGCTGGCCCGCAAGCCGCACACCGCCAACCGAAGTGTGGCGGGCTGGCTGCATCGAACCGCCACCCAGCTGGCCCTGGATGTGCATCGCAGCGACACCGCTCGCCGCCGTCGTGAAACCAGTTACGTCGAGCACTTCAGTCGCACTGCCGCACTGCATCCGGACACAGTTCGCTGGGCGGATGTCTCGCCCCTGATCGACGCCGCGCTCGATGAACTGCCGGAAGCCGATCGTCATCTGCTTATCGCGCACTTCATGGAAGGCCGGCCGCAGCAGGAGCTCGCGCGCGAGCGCGGTATCTCGCCAGCCACGCTCTCGCGGCAGATCAAATCCGCGCTGGGAAGCCTTCGCGCGAAGCTGGCGCGCCGCGGTGTCTGGTCAGCCAGCGGCGTGCTGGGGATCTGGATGACGTATCACGTGCAGGCCCAGCCGTCCGAAGTCCTCATGGCGGAACTGGGAAAACTGGCGATGATCAGTCCCGACGCACGTTTGCCACCCGCCTCGGCCGATGTAACGGATAGCTGGCGCGAACTCTGCTCCACCGTATGGCGGCTTCGGCCGGTGCTGTTCCAAGTGGTGCTGCTGGCGATCCTGGTGAGCATCATGACTGTTTCGATGATTCAGTTCTGGATGCGCGATCCGCCCGGCCCGCCGCCGTCAAGGCATGAGGAACCGCATTTGACCACACAATCTCTCAACCCGAACCATCCATGACCGACGCTGCCTCCGCCCATCCTTCCGATCTGCCTGATCCATCGACCCAGCCGTTTGTGTATCGTGCACAAGCTCCCGGGGGCGCACCGATTTCTGGCACGATTGACGCAGCCAGCGAGAACGATGCCCGCGCGAAACTAGGGGCGATGAACCTGCGCACCCTCGAGCTGCGCAGCCAAGCACCGTCGCGCCCGCGTCGCCTCGGCGCGGATGACATCATCGCCTTCAATCAGCAGCTTGCCCACCTTGCCCAGGCCGGGATGCCACTGGAATATGGCTTGCGGTTGATTGCCCAGGACATGCGCCGCGGGGACATGGCGGCAACGATCAATGCGGTTGCCGCCGAGATGGAAAAGGGTGTGCCCGTTGGAGAGGCATTCAACAAATACGCCAATCGATTTCCGCCGCTTTATGGCCGCCTGATCGATGCCGGCATCCGTACCAACAACCTGCCGGGGATGCTGCTGAACATCGGGCGACACCTGGAATTGATCTATCGTCTTCGGGCGACGCTGTGGCGGGCTGTTTCCTATCCGTTGATGGTGCTGGTGGCGATCGGATTGCTGCTGGTGTTGATGGGCCTGTGGGTGATTCCCCAGTTTGCCCTCTTGTTCGACGAGTTTTCACTGCAATTGCCCTGGGTGACCCGCGTGCTGCTCGGCATCTCCAATGCGCTGCCGGTCATCGGGTGGAGCCTTGCTGGCCTAATTATTCTTATTCCGATCGTCTGGGGGCTGCTGCGGGCAGCGCGGCTGGACAGGGCGGTGGCCGATGCGATGCTGCTGCCCTTGCCGCTGATTGGGCCGCTGTTGAAGCGGAATCTCATCGCCCGATGGTGCGATGCGCTGCGGCTGGGCGTGGAGGCGGGGCTGGATTTACCGGCGGCGATTGATTTGGCGGGTGAGGCGGTCTATTCGCGGCCTATCCGGGCCGATGGCCGCCGGCTGGCCGATGCGATCGGCAGCGGCCAAGCTGAACCCACTGAGCGGCTGAAGATTCTGCCCATGACCATTCCCGCTGCCATTGCCTTCAGCCAGCAGCAGGATCAACTGGAGCAGACTCTCGACGCGCTCAGCCGCATGTACCAGGAGCAGGCCGAGCTGCGGCTGGCGGCGTTGCCTGCCATACTGACGCCACTGCTGCTTTTGGTCATGGCGGGCGTGATCGGATTTATCATGGCGGGATTGCTCCTGCCGATTTTCCTGTTGCTCAACATGATCATCGGGTAGTGAACCACTCACTTGCATAGTCATGACCTTTAAACCTGTTTCACCGTTGTCCTACGCCACACCCCGAGTCCAGGGGCGCTCGCCGCGGGCGCGCTGGTGGATGGGGGTGTTGCGCCGGGCAGTCTGGTGCATTCTGGGATTGATCGCCCTGGGGATCCTGATCGGTGTGGTGTCGATGGGATCGTCGCTGCTCATGTACTGGACAGCGCCGATCATCATCCTGTTGGTGCTGATTACGTCCTACTGTGCACAGCGGGTACGACGGCGTCGGGCAGCGGTGGTGGTCAGCTACCTGGATCAGGCGGTGCGAGGCAACTATCCGTTGCCGCCATGGCTGATCGCCGCAGCGGAGTCCGAACGCGGTGCGATTCGTCGCCGGCTGATCCGCCTCGTCGATGCCCTGCGGGGCGGCGTGAGCGTCGCCGACGCCCTCGAGCTGACCGTCCCCGAAGTCACGCGGCGGCAGATAGCGATCGTGAGCGCAGCCGAAGGAGCCGGCCGCCTGCAGGATGGACTGCGTCGCCTGGTGCGCGACGAGCGCCGCAAACCGCTGGAGGATATTGCCACACGCGGAATGGCTGTCACGTATCCGCTGGTGATCACGCTGTTTCTCATCGGAGTGATGGCATTCTGGATGATCTTCATCATCCCCATGTACGAGAGCATCCTGACGGATTTCAATCTTCAGATCCCCTGGGCCAGTGTCGTAATGCTGAAGATGATGCGCGTGCTGGGCATGCCACTGGGGGTGATCGCCGGGGTGATGTTTATCCTGGTGATCGGCAGGGCCTTTGAAGGAATGTTCCTGGTGATACCGGATCTGGCACCGCCTTGGCGACGTTTCACGGATCGACTGGCGTGGTTTGTGCCAATCTGGCGTACGCGTGTACGGTCGCGCCAACTGGCGGATCTGTGTGATGCAACGGCTACGGGCTTGGACAACGGCCTGCCGTTTGATCAGGCGCTGCGGGAGGCGTCGTGCGTCGCCACCAACCGCGTGCTCAATGAGCGCGTCCGGCAATGGGAAACCCTGCTCGCCGCCGGCCAGGACATCCACGAGTCTGCTCGGCAAGCCGCCATGCCCGCGCTGATGGTCGGCATGCTTGCTACAGCGACCCAGGCGACCCATGCCGCCGATGTTCTGCGATTTCTGGCACGGTATTACGAAACTCGATTCAGCCGGATGCGCGCAATCCTCCAGGGGGCGGTCATCCCGACCGTAGTACTGATTGCCGGTGCGTTTGTGCTGCTGGCGGTCCTGGGCATGTTGATGCCGCTGATCGACATGGTTGATCTGCTGTCCATTACGCCCCAGCCGTAGGAGTTGCCATGCACAACAGACGACATCATCTGCAAACCGGATATTTTGTGGCGGAGATCGCGATAGCGTTTGTAATGCTGGCTGCGCTGGTGGTGTCGCTGACGATGATGGTCAACCGCCACAATACCGCCGCCAGGGTGCTGAGTGATCGGCGTGAGGCGGTGCGGCTTGCCGAACAGAAGCTGCTGTCGCTGCAAAGTCGCCAG
>CAZSJB010000325.1:0-4255 GCA_964606625.1 uncultured Tepidisphaeraceae bacterium
GGCCGACAACATTACCGGACGTTCTGCAAGGAGGCAGACATGGCACAGGCGTGGCTTAGCGTCGAAGAAGCCGCCGTAACCCTCGGCGTCTCCACTCGTACCCTGCATCGTCGTATCACCCGCGGCGAAATTCCCAGCCGCCTCGAAAACAACCGCCGCGAAGTTCTCGTCGAAGTTCCTGATCCCGAACCCGTCGCTCAGGCACGGGCGGAGGAAGACACCTTCGAAGCCGAGACGGTCAATGTCAGCCAGACGTCTGACACGGCGCAAGCACAGACTAATACAATACTTGCGCTTCATGAAGACCGCCTCCGCCGTACCGACTTGGCGATCCTGGCCTACCAGCAGTCTGTCACGACTGCCATCACGGAAGCCCGTCGGTCACGCATGACCTCCCGCTTTGCCTGGGGCACAGCCGGCACGCTGATCGTCATCCTTTTCATCGTGGGTGTCTGGTCCGCCCACCGGCTTACCGCCGTCCAGGCGGAAGTCGAACATGTACGCTCCGAACTCCAGTCGGTCACTAATGACGTCAAGCAGAAGGAGTCGGAACTGGCGCGCCTTCGCGCGGAATCCGAGCAAGCCCGCATCCTCGCTGCTCGCGCCGAAGGTGAATTAATCGCCCGCCAGGCAGCTGATCAGCAAAAAACCATTTTCACGGGTTCAACCCTGATCCAGTCGCTGACCAGCGTCCTGTCGGACAAATGACCGACATTCAAAATACACCTGACAGCCAGAGATGCTCCCAAGCTGACACTGCCACCCATCATGATGGCCGTGCCTTGGGAGCATCCTTTTAAACCCTGCGTGTCCATCGAAATGTGCGCAGCTGACGCAGACCCTTTGCCGCATAAAGTGCGCTCCCGTCATAACATCACCCCACGCCGACAATCCGCTGTAACAAACGCCAAGATGTTTTGTGCAGTTTGCGACTGGATTGTCGTACAATGCGGCTCATCATCATGTCTGCCACGTCTGACATTGTCGATCTGCTGATCATTGGTGCGGGACCGACAGGGCTCTTCGGAGCCTTTTACGCGGGTATGCGGGGCATGTCTGTCACGATCGTGGACTCGCTGGAAATCCCAGGCGGCCAACTGGCCACCCTGTATCCCGAAAAGCCGATCTACGACGTGCCAGGACATCCCAGCATCCTGGCAAAGGATCTGGTCGATCAACTGCTCCGCCAGGCGATGCATTATCAGCCGAAGCTTTGCCTGGGAGAGCAAGTGCAGACGCTCGACTTTGATTCGCAAAGTGATATTTACATCGCCAGCACGTCGCGCAACACGCAACATCGCGCACGGGCAATCCTGATCGCCGGAGGACTCGGCTCGATGCAGCCGCGGCGGCTAACGGTCGATGGGGCGGATCAATTCGACGATGCCGGCGTATATTATAATGTCAGTAATCCCGATCAGTTTCGCGATCAGCGTGTGCTGATCGTCGGCGGGGGAGACAGTGCCGTGGACTGGGCCAACCACCTTGCCGGCATCACGCGCGAGCAAACCCTGATCCATCGGCGCGACCAGTTTCGTGCCCATTCCGCCAGTGTAGAGCAGATGCACGCAGGCCCCACGCGCATCCTGACGTTTTATGAGCTCAAATCCCTGCATGGTGACACACGACTGAGATATGCTGTTATTTACGACAATCGCACTAAGCAAGAGCAGTCAATCCCTGTAGATGCCGTGCTGGTCAACATTGGATTCATTAACTCGCTCGGCCCGCTGGCGGAATGGGGGCTGACCATTGAGCGCGGCGCGATCGTGGTGGATGCACAGATGCGCACCAATCGCCCGCGCGTCTTTGCCGCCGGCGACATCGCCATGCATCCGGGCAAGCTCAAGCTCATCGCCACCGGCTTTGGCGAAGCCGCCATCGCGGTCAACTTCGCCGGACATGACCTGAATCCCGATGCGCCCATCTTTCCCGGACACAGCAGCAATCTGAAGCGGTAAATGTGCCACACCAGCTTCGCGCGGGACTGCTGCAGCCCTGGAGATGCGGTAGACTGATACCCACTGTGATGGAAGATCTCTCTTCGCCTCGATTCCTGGTTCGCTATCTCCCGCCCTTTCTGCTGGCAGTGGGCGCGATGATGCTGTGCTGGTACGCAGCCGGCGTAACGCTGGGACTGTTCTTCGGCGGGGTGTTTGTTGTCACGCTGATGGCTCCACCGCTGGCAGCCTCCAGGCAAACACTGCTAAGTCGCCTGCTTGCCGGTGGGGCGGCAGTGGATGGCGTAGGTCTTGTTTTGCTTGCCACCGCGTTCACATCCTCCATTACGCTGTTGCAATGTCTGGTCGCATATCTTGTAATTGCCATATACGCTGCGTCACTGATATGCCTTGTACATCTGCTGACGCAATGGCGGGTGGCGCCGCTGGTCGCGGGGGCGCTGGTGATGCTGGTAGCCTGGGCGTGGCTGCTGTGGCCGATCTGGCTATCCGTTGTTCTCACGAACAATCTGGCAGCCCTTCTCACGCCGACACATCCACTTATGGGCATCAACGCGCTGCTGCGTCACCTGGGGTTGTGGAGTGAGCAGGCGGGAACGATCTATCATCTGACCACACTGAACCAGGACATTCCGCATCGCCTGCCCGCCAATGCCTGGCCAACGATCGTGTTCCATACGATGCTCGCCCTGGGATCAGCGCTGCTCGCGGGCATCGGCGGGGAGCACCACCGGCAGCTGGACTCCTCGGTCGATATGCAAGAGTGAGGTTTCTACGGATTCGGTAATCAACGGTGCCAGCACGGCAGCTGCAAACGCCGGTTCCATCATGCCAATATGATCGCCGATATGCCCCAGTTCCATCCATGCGTCCTGGTAAGGGATCTGCACCAACTTGTCATACCCCTCCGGAGGATCGGGTGGCAGATCAAACCCCACGCGTCCGGCTGACTCGACACGTACGCCATCAATCGTTCCCGTTACACGGGTAGCCGCCAGAACCGGATCGTGCTGACTGACGAAGACGTACGCTCGCTCTTTCACGCGCTGTAGTGCGCGCTCCAGGTTATATCCACGCGACAGCGCCGGCGCCAACAGGATCAACCGCTGCACCTGCACCTCCGGCGGTAAGCGCTCCAGCGCCCAAACCGCAATACCGGCACCACCACTGTGACCAATCAGATAAATCGGCCGCTGGGGATCCACTCGATGGACTTCCACCAGCATGGCAACGACTTTATCCACCTGCTTTTGTTTATTCGCATCATCATAAAGTGCGCGAAGGCCCGGATTGCCTCCCGTCCAGTCGTAATGCGTAATGATGCCTCGCACGCCTCCCTCGCGCAGACCGCGCATCAGGTTGCGATCTACTGGCAGATATCCTCCGATGCCGGGCAAATGCAGGACATACGGCTCTGGCTGTGCAGCAGGCAGGGGTATCCTCTCATGCTGCATCACCTCCCTCTGGCAGCCGGTGATCCCTGTCACCAGCAGAAGTACGCCAAGCACTTTGCACCACAAAGAACTTTGCCGGGAGATGACGGATGCGCCATGTCTCATGCGACTCATAACTCCCGCATCACCTGCACGGAGGCACTCATTCCCAGCCGATCCGCCCCTGCTTCGATCATCGCCATCGCCGTGGCTAGATCACGAATCCCGCCTGAGGCTTTGACCTGTAAAGCTTCGCCATGTTTTTTCATCAGCCGAACTGCCTCGACGCTTGCCCCGCCGGCTGGATGATAACCAGTACTGGTCTTGATGAAATCACCCCCGCTTTCCCGAATCGCCCGACAGGCAGCCGCGATCAGCGTTTCCGCCCGGTTCGGATCCGCCTGCATGAGCAATGCCGACTCGACAATCACCTTCACTATTACCTCGCGCCGTACCGCCCGCGCCCCCCGGACAATCTCGCTCAACTCATACCGGGCTGCCTCTACATCGCCCGCCAGAAGATAGGGCAGATGAGCCACTACATCGATCTCGTCGGCTCCGTCTTTGACCGCAGCAGTGGCCTCAATTGCCTTCAGGGTGGATTTGTGCGTCCCATGGGGGAAACCGATCACGCTGCAGGTCCGCACCCGCGACTGTGCGAGACGCTGGCTGACATGTCTGACAAACACGGGTGCCACGCACACCGACGAAAATCCATGCTCAATCGCTTCATCAATCATGCGGTTGATCTCCTCCAGCGTTGCCTCTGGCCGGAGAAGGGTGTGGTCGACATACTGAGCAAATTCACTGGGTGTCATAAAGGTCTCTGCAGGAGGTTGTTATCTTACCGTAGCGGGTGAC
>CAZSJB010000326.1:0-4250 GCA_964606625.1 uncultured Tepidisphaeraceae bacterium
GGTCTGCGGATCAACCGCGGCGCCGATGACCCAGCTGGCTTGATCGCCAGCGAGAACCTGCGCAGCGAAATGAGCGGCATCGCCCAGGCGATCGACAACTCATCTCGTGCCAGCAACGTCATCGCTACCGCCGAGGGTGCGCTCTCGGAAGTCGCGGCACTGCTGCTGAACATCAAGGACCTGGTGGTCGAAGCCGCCAACAGCGGCGCGCTGTCGCCGGCTGAGATCGAAGCCAACCAGCTTCAGATCGACTCGGCGGTCGACTCCATCACCCGTATTTCCAACACCACCACGTTCGCCGGTCTGAAACTGATCGACGGATCGCTGGGCTACATCACCAGCGGCGTTGACCAGAACGTCATCCGGGCGCTGAACCTTCAGCAGGTCAACTTTGGCACGCAGGATACGTTCCCGGTGAAAATTGACGTGGTGGCCTCCGCTAAGCCCGCGGAACTGCAGTTCCGCAGCAGTGCGATCGCTAACAGCGTCACGCTGGAGATCGCGGGAAATGAGGGTGTTGAGACACTGTCATTCACCAGCGGAACGGCTGCCTCGGCGATCGCGTTTGCCGTGAACCGCATCTCAGATGCCACGGGTATCCGAGCCTCGTTGATCAACTCCGCTTCTCCGACCGATGGGATTGCGTTCACTTCGGTGGGTTACGGTACGAAATCATACGTCTCAGTGCGGGCGCAGTCGGGCACGTTCAACGTGGTGGATGAATCCGGCGCGACCGTCCAGCGGGCGGTGGGCACCGACGTCACGGCGACCGTCAACGGCGCGCTGACCGTCGGTGATGGCCGTACGCTCAAGCTGAACACGACCAGTCTGGACATGGAACTGACGCTTGATCCCAGCTTCGGGGTTGGCCAGACCGAGTTTACCATCACCGGCGGCGGCGCCCTGTTCCAGCTGGGGCCGAAGGTGACCAGCAATCAGCAGGTCAACATCGCGATCCAGTCGGTGGCAGCCAGCAAGCTGGGAGATGACGAGGTCGGGTTCCTCAACGAGATCGTGACCGGCGGTCCCAAATCCCTGGTTGCCGGCCGGGCTGCTGATGCCAGCCGCGTGATCGAAAAGGCGATCAGCCAGGTGGCGATCATTCGTGGTCGGCTGGGTGCGTTCGAGCGGAACACGCTTGAGACCAACCGCAACAGCCTGACCGTTGCGCTGGAGAACGTCACCGCCAGTGAAAGCAACATCCGCGATGCCGACTTTGCGAAGGAAACCAGCGCCCTGACCCGTGCTCAGATCCTGACGCAGGCCGGCACGAGCGTGCTGGCGACAGCCAACACGACCCCGCAAAGCGTGTTGTCGCTGCTCGGCTGATCGCCGGATCGTTGACGCGATTCGTGATGCGACCCTCCAGGCTCCCGGTTTTCCGGGAGCCTTTTGCATGGCGGGTGATCCCTCGGGGGCGTGATGGTACAATCCGGCGATCCACATGACCCAGACCGCTGAACCAACCCGATCGACGTTGCTTTCTCCGGAGTTCATGGCCCGGCTGGACCAGCTTGACGTGATGTCGCGCAAGATCCTGTCGGGGAAGATGAAGGGGGAACGTCGCAGCAAGCGACGGGGGCAGTCGGTGGAGTTTGCCGATTTTCGAAATTATGTGATCGGCGACGATCTGCGGTTCATCGACTGGAACATCTACGCTCGCCTGGAACGACTGTTCCTCAAGCTGTTCCTGGAGGAAGAGGATCTGGCGGTGTATGTGCTGGTGGATGTCAGCAAGAGCGTCGATTACGGCAATCCGAGCAAGGCGCATTACATCAAGCAAGTGGCAGCCGCACTGGGATATATCGGGCTGGTCAATTACAACCGGGTGACGGTGGCTGCCATGAGCGATGGGATCGTCGCCGAGACCGGTGCAATGCGCGGCCGCCGAAACGTCGCCCGGATGATCGATTTTGTCGATCGCCTCCAACCCACCGGCGCCAGCAACTTCGCCGATTCCTGCAAGCGATTTGCATTGATGAACCGCCAGCGGGGGGTGCTGATTGTCTTGTCGGACTTTTTCATCAAAGAAGGGTTCGAGAACGGCCTGAAATACCTGGCCAGCGGGAAGTATGACCTATTCTGTGTGCAGTGTCTCAGCCCGCAGGAGATCGAGCCCGATCTTCAGGGAGACCTGAAACTTCGGGATATCGAAGACGATGACCAAGCCGAGGTGAGCATTACCCAGCCGCTGATCAAGAAGTACAAGGCTACCCTCAACGCCTACTGTCTGTCGTTGAAGGATTATGTTACCCGTCGGGGGGGGACGTACCTGTTTACCAGTACGGCCGTTCCGTTCGATACGCTGGTTCTGAACTATCTGCGGGAGCGCGGATTACTGGGATAGTTCTCCGCAAAATACCCCTTGAGCGAGGCGTTGACAGCGGGGTTGCGCATTCCATGCGCACGTATGTTGCGTATGATAGGACGCCTTATGGCATACGATTTTACGACGATTGAGCGCAAGTGGCAGAAATACTGGCTGGAGAACCGCACCTTTGCCGCACTGGACCCCGCGGAGGCGGGGGATATGCCTAAGGCGTATGTGCTGGACATGTTCCCCTATCCCAGCGGGGCGGGGCTGCACGTGGGGCATCCCGAGGGGTATACCGCGACCGATATTGTCAGCCGCTACCTGCGGATGAAGGGCGTCAATGTCTTGCATCCCATGGGCTGGGACGCCTTCGGCCTGCCAGCGGAGCAGTATGCCATCCGTACCGGCCAGCATCCGCGCATCACCACCGAGCAGAATATTGCTAACTTCCGTCGTCAGATTCAGATGCTCGGCCTCAGCTACGACTGGGATCGCGAGGTCGATACCACGGACCCAGCCTATTACAAGTGGACCCAGTGGATCTTCCTACAGCTGTTCAACAGCTATTTCGATCCAATCGAGAACAAGGCCAAGCCGATCGCGCACCTGTATCACCAGTTGCAAAACGAGAATTACGTTGTCGCCCCCGACGGGCGCGTCGTGCTGAATCCGGTCACCGAGGGGATGGAGCGCATCAGCGGCGATCTGCGAGTCGAGCGCCTCTGGCGGGAACTGTCGCCCGAGGAGCAGCGGCAGGTAATCGACAACCAGCGGCTGGCCTACATCGATGAAGTGCCAGTCAACTGGTGTCCGGGGCTGGGGACGGTGCTGGCCAATGAAGAGGTGATCGACGGCAAGAGCGAAGTGGGGGGCTTCCCAGTGGAGAGGCGGCCCATGCGGCAGTGGATGCTGCGCATCACCGCCTATGCCGATCGCCTGTTGCAGGATCTGGACCTGCTGGACTGGCCAGACTCGCTGAAGGAGATGCAGCGGAACTGGATCGGCAAGAGCGTCGGGGCGGAGGTCGATTTCGTTGTCGATCCCACGAGCATATCCACCACGCCCTCAGCCAATATTTCGCAGGGCTCCGAGCCGCCTGCCCAGAGCAATGCGCCCGACGAGCAAGTGGAGGACGATGAGGATCTGACCATCACCGTCTTTACCACTCGTCCTGACACGCTTTACGGTGCCACCTACATGGTGCTCGCCCCCGAGCATCCGCTGGTGGATCGAATCACCTCTCCCCAGCATCGGGAAACCATCGATGCCTATCGCCAGATGTGCGCTGCCCGCAGTGAACGCGATCGCCTGGCGGAAACAAAGGAAAAGACCGGTGTCTTCACCGGTGCCTTTGCCATTAACCCGATCAACGACGAGCGTATTCCGATCTATATCGCCGACTACGTGCTGATGGGTTACGGTACCGGCGCGATCATGGCTGTGCCCGCGCACGACCAGCGCGACTTCGAGTTTGCGAAGAAGTTCGACCTGCCAATCCGCCCGGTTGTCGCCCCGGGGAACAGCCCGGATGAGGCGATGAGCCTCAAAGCACAGGCCCGAATGGATCGTGCGTTCGAGGGTGAGGGAATCGCGATCAACTCGCCGATCATCGACGGCCAGCCGACCGCACAGGCTAAGCAGACCATCATCGAGGCTCTCGAGCGTGATGGCACGGGGAGACGATCGGTCAACTACAAGCTGCGTGACTGGCTGTTCAGCCGGCAGCGCTACTGGGGTGAGCCCTTCCCCATCCTGCTGGATGACAACGGCAATCCACATGCGGTTGACGAGGACGAACTGCCCGTCACCTTGCCGGAGATGAAGGATTTCAAGCCCACCGGCACGCCCGAGCCGCCGCTGAGCAAAGCCACCGACTGGGTCCGCGTCGAGCGCGACGGCAAGACCTACACGCGCGAGACCAACACCATGCCGCAGT
>CAZSJB010000327.1:0-298 GCA_964606625.1 uncultured Tepidisphaeraceae bacterium
GCCGCCTGACGGTAATCAACATGATCATCCGTCGTACGCGCACTGCCGAAGATGCTCACCTTCCGCACCTCCCGATACGGGGCAAAGACCTTCAAGGCGTAACGAAGTTCCTTGAAAGACCGGCTCATCAGTTTGAGATCGCCCCGGTTGTTTCCGTCGCGCAGCAGTTTGATGCTGGTGCTGATCATGTCGCCGATGAGATCCCCGTTGGGGATGTCGCGCAGCTCCTCTATCAACTGCTGGGCCATGGGCAGCAGGTGCGAATAGTCCGATCGCGTGACGGCTGTCGGTGCCGTCA
>CAZSJB010000327.1:308-4247 GCA_964606625.1 uncultured Tepidisphaeraceae bacterium
TAGTCGGCGCGGGTGACGCGCGTCCCCGTGTTCATGGACTCTGTAGCCTGCTCCATGTTCTGCCCTGCGCGTGGGCGGGCCGGCGCGGCGGCGTTACGACGGTTCGCATCTGAATCAGATCTGGAATGAGGAGAAGATGCCATGAGCTTTGTTTGTTTACCTAAGGCGGGAACGGACGTCCAGTCAGAGAATTTCAAGATTCTCCAGCGAAATTCCCCCGTATCCCGCTGTACTACGCCGAATGAATCATCAGGGACGCTCAAGGGCGGCGATGTCATCAATGAGAAACGACATCTCGCCCAGGGCCGGATCGGTGACGATCAGCCTGTCTTTCTCCAGCCGCAGCGTCTGGGCCAGGGCACGTCCACCCTGATGATGGATGACCGCCACGTGAGCGGGAGGTTTTACGTCATTAATGACGGCTGCGTTCAGGTCATCCCGCAGCGTCAGCTTCTGAATGCCAAACAGGATCGAGCGCACCGTCACACCTTCGCCAGTGATCTCGGTCAGTTCACCTTCGAGATGATCGCCCCTCACAACGGCGCCGCGCCATCCGCGCGGCAGATCGGCAAAGGCGCGGTTCATCACCGGACCGTACAGGATGCGTGCCACCTGGTCACGAGGGAAGGTCTGTAGGCGCCCCTCCACCGGACGGACGGTAAACGTGGACCCGTCAGCCGTCACGCGACCGTAGATGATCGAGCCGCTGGTCAGTTGCAGCCCCGGGCGTGTCGCCAGATAAGGAGAACTGCCCGTACGGACGGCCATCTGGTCGAAGATGGCGGTCACTGATACCGGCTGATTCATCGCCAGCGCGGTTACGCCCGCCAGCAGGTATTCGTCATTGCCGATCTCCATCGTTCCGGCGCGGGTCCATTCCTGTCCATCGACGCTGTAATCGGCCGACGCCTGGCTTCCGGTGCGCACGATGCGCAGCCAGACCGGGGGCGGCGGCAGCGGCCGGGTGATGAAACTGCTCTGGGAGGCGCGCTCCGCATGGGCGATGTACCACCCTTCCCGGGGAATAGCAACCAGCGTGAGGTGCGCATCGCCCGGCTGCATGCCGCGACGCAGGGTGATGCCCGCCATGGCGGCGACGTCGGGCGACTCGCTTTGCAGCTCCACCAGCCGCACCACGAACTGCTGATCACGGCCCAGCAACTGCGACACCAACGGATACTGCACTTTCTCGCCGAAGTGTCCCCGATGCCCCTCGAAGGTCATCCGATCCGCTTCGATCGTCACCTTGGGTGCTCGCGCCCCGCCAATCCGACCAATGCTCCAGGCCGCGGGAAGATCGCTGGAAACAGCGCGCACAATTGAAAGGGTCACGGTATCGGAAATCACGACCTGGCCGGCGCTGTCGGTAACCCGGGCACGCACCGGCATCATGCCGGCCTGTTCCGGGCGGATGGTCACATGAAAAGGCGGCTGGGTGGATTCGCCCAGGACACCGCCCCTTTCGTCCAAAATCTCTGCTTTGCGAATATTGCCCTTGCCCGGCAGCGCCGCGAGCATCAGGGCTGCGCCGTTGGCGGTATCGATGGGAGCCTGATCCAGCGGCAGGACGATGCGGGCACGGGGAACATCGGCAGGCGGATACAGCCATCGGCTGCTGATGGATTTGGAGCCCCCTTCCTGATTCCAGTGAACGCGCACCTGGTCTCCCGCACCCCGCGGCGCATAAAACTCGATGCGGATGTCGTAGCGCTTGCCTTCTTCGAGGGCATACTCGCCTTCCCGCTCTTTTTCCTGCTGCTCACCGTCAGGCCAGCCATCCACCACCTCCTGGTTGTTGATCCAGAGACGCACGCGAGGGCTGACCCGGAACTTTGCCACCGCCGTTCGCGGGGCTTTAAGCTGACCGGTCCAGCGGGCGGTGAATCCTTCGGTGAAATCAGGATGGAGTTGCGTAGCGCGCGACCAGCTTCGGCTGATCGTGGGTTCGAGGATCGTCAGCTTGCGCTGTTTCATGTCGCGGTCGAGGAAATATTCCGCCTTCAACCCACCGGGATCCTGTCGGAGCTGACTGCGGTGAAACTCAAGCAGGCGATCGGCAAAATCATCCGGAGGTGAAAAAGCTTCCGGTGGAATGAGTTCCGCCTCTCGCCCGTCGACGGACCAATGCAGGGTAGCCGTCACCTGGTTGGCTTCGAGGCGATGCTTGACCAGCAGCACCGGCAGCCGCTCGCCGGCCTCCAGATGAAGTCCTTCCTTGGACATTTCGGGCGAATCCAGCGATTTTCCCATGATCTCGGCACGATTGAACCAGCGCTGCGAGAAACGATAGGTCGCGGTTTGCGGTACCGTGATCCAGCCGGTAAGACGCACGACAAACTGGGGATCGGTATAACTGTCGGGCGCGTGGCGGCCCCAACTGAATCCCCGATCTGCCTGCGGAATGATCAGCCCGATCGACCGAAAATCGGTCAATTCGGTGTCGCTGAAATATTCCACCATCAACCCATCAGCCGGCACGACGCCGGTCGCAACCGCATCCGAAACCGATACGTCCTCACTCATTTCCCGTCGCAGCGCAGCGATCTGCTCGATTCGCAGGCGGGCTGGTCCCTGTTCAGAGGTGATATAGACAGCGCCATCGGCGAAGCGCGCCGATCCTTCGATGCGTCGTCCGTCGGTGGTTTCGATGACGTCGCCGGCAACTTGGCCACTCAGCACTGCCAGCAGACCTCCCAACACAATTCGCAGCATTCGTTCAGGCATCAGAAGTGATACGATCCTCGTTGGCTGCCGTTGTGGCAAGCACAGGGATCGACTTCTCTTATTATTGTCCGAACCTGGTATCGACGGGGAGCGCCTTCCAGACTCCGCCTATAACCTTCACAGCGGCGCAGTGTCTGATTCAGGACCAGGCGCGATATGATGAAGCAGGTTCTCCAAATATTACGCAAACGAGTAACTTATGGCTGACCAGACGAACGAATCCTCTTCTCAACCTGCTTCGCAGCCGCGTCCGTCACATTCCCGGCGTCGCGGACGCAGAATTCTGATCGGCATTGGCGTTGTATTGCTGCTGATCGTTCTGTTGATCGTTTTCTTGCCCGCCCTGGCGAGTACCGCACCGGTGCGCAGCTTTGCGATTGGCAAGATCAATGAAAACCTCAACGGATCGGTCACGATTGAGGACTGGAGTCTTGGCTGGTTCAGTGGCATTCGCGCTCAGGGCGTGCGCGTGCACGATGTGGCCGGAAATGAAGTGGCCCGCCTGGATTCCCTGAGCACCGGCTTAACCGTATGGGAGGCCATCCGCAGCAACTTTGACCTGGGAGATGTCGTCATTGATGGACTGCGGGTCAACGTGGTCCAGGATGCGGAGGGCAATCTCAATCTCACCCGCCTGGCCCGGGAAGAACCCGACATCACAAAGGACACAGAGGAAACAGACGATCAGCCGGGCACGCTGCCGGCGGTGCGCGGCCGTATCACGATCACCAATTCCGGGGGCACGCTCTCAGGGCCAGATCTGCCCCAGCCCGCGCAGTTCACGCTCGACGGCACGATCGTCCTTACCGACATCAACGCCCCCATCGAGCATGATCTGCAAATCACGATGCAGCTTCCAGACGCCAGCCAGCCCGGGCGCATCGCGCTTGTGGGTTCGGTGCCCATCGCACAGAACAATCAGGTGCAGATCGATGTTGCCCGACTGCGCCAGCGGCTGACGCTTGAGGCGATTGACCTGGCAGGCATTGGCGTGCTGCTTCCGCCCGACACCGGCATCACCACGCTCCAGGGCGTCACCAATGGTGAATTGATCATCACCGGCAGCGAACCCGCCGTGAACATCGCTGGCCAGGTGCAAACCACCAACTTTGCCATCGGCGGGCCGGCGCTGGAGGGGGATACCTATCACACCTCCGCCGCGACGATTGACATTCCCACCACCGTGCTTCATCTGCCGGCTGAGGAAGAACCGTT
>CAZSJB010000328.1:0-4235 GCA_964606625.1 uncultured Tepidisphaeraceae bacterium
CAGTCAGCAACCACCGAGTCTACAGCACACCGGCAGTGTCGCAAAGGTGGACGACACTGATGGAAGCAGGCTGAAGGATAGGGTTTCGTTTGAGATAGGATTTCAGCGGCTATACTTGAACGGAATACGATATGCTCAAAGGTGTTTTCCCAATCGGGAATTGGGCATAGAATGGATTTGGATAGATTTAGCATTATTTTGACCCCGAGGAATCCATGTTTACCCCCCTGCTTGCTTTTACGTGGCCCGGCCCGTTCGAAATGATGATGATTGCCGGCTTTGGTTTGCTCATTTTTGGCCGCCGCCTGCCGGAGGTGGGCCGAAGCATCGGCAAGACGATCGTCGAGTTCAAACGCGGCATGCGCGAGATCGAGGATGAAACACTTTATGAAGAGCGGCAGCCCAAGAAGCTCGATCAGCCGCGATCCGACCAGTCCCAAGTGGAGGACTCATCCGACCACCAATAAGGAGCTTCAGATGCGCCACATCGCCTGCATCCTTCTAGCCGCGCTTCTGGCCGTGCCAGTGGTTGCTCAACAGCAATTCCAAGCCGGCGAAGCGCAGCTTACGCCGCGCCAGGCGCTAGCAGCGCGAATTTCAGAGGTGCGTTTTGAAAACGCCACCCTGCGCGACACCATCGACTGGCTGAGAGACACCCTGGGTACAAATATCCATGTAGACTGGGGCGCGCTGGCTGAAGCAGGTGTTACCCCGGATGCCCCGATCAACATCCGTCTGCAGTGGATTCCGGTACCGCGTCTGTTACGGCTGATTTTCCAGGAAACCGGTAAGGGAGAATCTCTGACGTATTACGTCTCAGGAAATGTCCTCATTATCACAAGCAAAGCGCAGGCGGACACCGATGTGATCACACGCTCCTACCCGGTGCAGGATCTACTGCTTCAGCCAAGCCCCGTTGATCGGCCAGATGCCGACGTGTTGACCAGTGGCATCTCCAATTCACGAGGCGGCCGAACGGGCAGCGGAGGCGGCGGATTCGGCGGAAGTAATAGTGGTTTCGGGGGTGGCAGCGGCAGTTCGGGCCTGTTCGGATCACGTGATCGAGACGATGAAGCTGAGCGATCTGAAGCCCGGGCTGAAGAACTGATCGAAATGATCAAAAAGCTCACTCCCGCGGAGGTCTGGCGTGAAAATGGCGGGAATGCCAGCATCACCTATTTCCGCGGTCACCTCATCATTACCGGCCCACGATCGCTGCATGAGCTGATCGGTGGCCCAGTGCGTGAATAAATCCTGCAATTGTCTATGGGCGGTTATGCGTTGACGGGCAAGTGATGGTCGCTTCATTCGACCCGTCACTGTGCACTACCCTCACTTTGTCATCCTGCTGTGGCATCATTTTTCCCTCGTGGCACTGTGCGACTTGCGACCTGGATCGGGCTGGTCTGCCTGATCCTGGGCGGACAAATTGCATGGTTTGTGCTTTTGCGGGGCGAGCGGATCCTGCACAGCGATCCCCTGCTGATCGGAGGACACCTGGTGTTTTCGGGGGCACTGATTGCCATGCTCTGGCTGCTGCGAAACACGCCGCCGGATGCCATCAAACTGCGTCCCAATACGAGCAACAGGATTATCCTGCTCGGTACGGTTGTGCTGCAGGCGACCGCCGTGGCATTGCTCTGGCCAGGGCTGAGTGAAGATATTGTCCGCTACCGTCTTGAAGGACACATGTGGCTGAGCGGCATTTCGCCCTATGCATATTCTCCCGAGATGTTCATGGCGATGCATCCTGAGAAGGTGGATGTGATGGATCAAACCATCACCTACCCTTGGATGCAGACCATCTATCCTCCCCTGGCACAGGCATTCTTCACAGCCGGGCGAGGAATCGAGGCGGCAATCCCGGTTAATCCGGTCGAAGCCGTTCAGGGGGAATCATGGCGAACCATTCTGGCGGAACTTCCATGGTGGCATCGGGGGGCAGCATTCCGCATCCTGATCGGGGCAGCCGCCGTCATAGCCACCGCAATGCTCTTGCGCATGCTACAGGAGATGGAACGCAGCCCATGGTATGCGGCGCTGGCTGCGTGGCATCCGCTGAGCATCGTCGAATGCGGCGGGATGGGGCATGTGGATATCCTGGGTGTGCTGTTGATCCTGGGCGCCCTGCTGGATGCTCAGCGAGCTCGATACAACGCGTCGGCACTCTGGCTGGCGCTGTCGATCGCCGTTAAACCCCAAGCCGTGCTGCTGTTGCCGTTCATCTGGCGGAACACAACCGGCGAGGACCGCTGGCTGATGCCGGTAACTGTCCTGGGCATCGCCGGGTTCCTCTACGCAGCGGCCTTCATATACCAGGAAGGATCTGTCGGGTGGTCGCAAACGGCCGTCACTTACGCCCGACATTGGGAAGCCAACGGCTCGGTATATGAAGTGATCAAGGCAGTCGTGGGAGGTAATGACGATCATCAGCTCGTCTTTGCCAAGCGCCTGGCACGCATGATCCCGCCGATTGTGGTGGTGATCATTGGTGGCCTGCTCTGGTGGCGGCGCGCAACTCCGTCAACTGCGCTGTATTGGCTGATACTTACGCTCCTGCTGGCAGGACCGGTTATCTATCCCTGGTATCTGCTGTGGATGCTCTGGATGATTCCCCTGTTGCCACTCCGCATGGGCTGGACGGGATTGACCTGGGCGGCGATGGTAGTCATCAGCTACCTGCTGTGGCACCAGCCAACCTGGAACCTGCCGCTGTGGGCGGCGCTGGTTCAGTACGTTCCGGTATATCTGGTACTCGCAGGAGAACTGACTGCGGTCGCACGGCGCTGGTCAGCCGGTCTGTCTGACCCAAGGCCAATCCACAGCTAGGCCGATGTCTCCTGCGGGAAGAATTGTGCGTACTTCTCCCGTAATGCCGCAGCCTTGTCGGATCGGCCCGTCTCATTCAGGCGCTTGAGATACTTCGGCAGTGGCGAACTCGACATTGGCGCATGCCGTGCATGGAACGGGCCGCCCTCACGAATAACCGTCCAAAGTGGATCCACAATGTCGCTGGATGTCAGCGCCATTTTCTGCATCTGCGCATCGTGCCAGCGAGACAGGCGCCACGCCCCTTCACGGCAGACCTCCGGATGCTTATCAGCCAAGTTGTTCTGCTCATGCGGATCGGTGGCCAGATCAAACAACATCTCCTGTGGAAACAGGTGGAACCCGTCATGATACGTCCGCATGTACAGCCAGTTATCCCATCGAACACTACGCTGGCAGACATGCGCGCACTGGCTGATGACGAGGTCTTCCCGTCCGGCAGGTGTGCCGTTGGTAATGGTCGGTGCAAATGATTCGCCATCCCATATCGGTTGGATCTTGCCACCGATCAACTCCATCAGCGTTGGGGCCCAGTCGATGTTGTAATGCAGCCGGTCATCGACAACACCCTGCTTCCCACCCGGCCACTTGATGATCATTGGCACGCGGCAGGTCGCGACATCGGCAGTACCATGTTCGGCATAGATGCCAAGTTCACCAAAGTTCTCGCCATGGTCAGCGGAGATGATAATCGCGGTATCCTCATAGACCCCGGCCTGCTTCAGTTGTTCGACCATATACGCGATCTGGTCATCCACATAGCGAATGCCGGTATCGTAGCCGTCAATCAGCTTCCGCATCGACTGCCGGTCTGTCACCTTGCCCGTATGACGCGGATACTTCGGGTCCTCACGGTCGTCATACATGCTGACGTCCATCGCTGTATGCGGACCGATCATGTGCATATGACGCTGAATCAGCTCGTCATCATCGAGCCATTCGGGCAGCGGATCATCCTTGAACGGGTCGCCATACTCGGCTGGAGCGCGATATGGGGTGTGCGCGTCCCAGAAGTTGATATGGAGATACCAGTTGTCGCGCTTGGCGTTGTCGGCAAACCATTTTTCCATCACGGGTCGCACATGCTCAGCCGACTCCATCCCGCCCATGCCGGTGTTGTGAATCTCATTAAACCCGGCATAGAACCAGTGCGCTGCATGGCGCTGCCCAAACGGCGAGATCATCGCCGTATGGAACCCCAGGCGTTGAAGCTGTCGCGCCAGTCCCTGGTGATCGAACAGATCGCGGAAATCGCGTCCTGCCCCCTCCACCTTCGGCTGGGCCGCCGTGCCACCGTGGCCGACAACACCTGTCTGAATCCCGAACCGCCCTGAGTAAAACGCCGTCCGCGAAGGCAGGCACGGCGCGTCCGGCGTGTAATACTCCCGCAGAAGAACCCCCTCCCG
>CAZSJB010000329.1:0-2565 GCA_964606625.1 uncultured Tepidisphaeraceae bacterium
CCCCAGATTGGCAGCCGCCTGCTCCATGGCTGGATCGATGTTCGCCAGCGATGCCTGCAGATTCAGCAGCATGATCGGATACAGATGCAACGCCTCGACGAGAATGATCCCGAGGAATCGCCAGTTGCCCAGCCAATCGATCCCCAGGCCCCCATCATCCCATCCCAGCCCCGTCACAATCTGGGTCAGCGGCCCCTGGCGGCCAAGCACCAGCTTCATCCCGATCGCCCCGACAAACGGCGGCAGCACCAGCGGCACCAGCAGCAATCCAGATAACAGCCCCCGCCCCGGAAACTGGTAGCGCACGCTCAGCACCGCCAGCGGCAGCGCGATCGCCAGCGTAACCAAGGTCGTCACCACCGCGATCAACGTCGCGTTGATCAACCCCTGGACCAGCACCGGATCCTGGAAGATCAATCGCACATACGCCAGCGTGAACTCACCGCCGGGAGACTGGAACCCCGAGCGCACCACCTGCGCAATCGGCCAGATGAGAAAGACGGCGAAGAACACGTAAAGGGCCGCCGTCAGCATCACATGCGACGGCCTGGCCGGCCCGATCAGCGGAAGCGATGCCCATCCGAACCGCCGCGGCGGCGAGGGTACGGGCAAAGCAGAGATGTTGTCGGCTACGGACATGGTGTTTTGTCTTGCTGTTTGGTTTATTCCTGTTTTGTCTTTGAAACTTCCTTGGAACTTCGCGCTTCGCGCTCTACCGCGCCATAGTGTTCCCGAAACCGCTTTGCCCACCACATTCGCCGTTCGGCTGCATGCAGGGGGAGGTTGCCCTGATGGGCGGCGGCTCGCCGGGCCTCCGCTTCCTTGGCCACATCCATCATTTCGATCGGCAGATCGGCCAGCTTCGCCAGCAGGGCCTCGCGCTGCTGCGGGTCTTGCACGGCAAGCACCGCGCGGTGCGCTCGCTTGAGCGCTTCGCGTGAATCCATCCACGCAGCCGCCCAGATGGGCCGGGTCATGCTGAACAGCACCATCCACTCCGCCCGCTGGTTGAAACCGCCGGCTTCGGCGAAGGGATTCACATCGTCCGTCCAGTCCATGCGATCGTCATAAAGATCCCTGCGCACCGGCGGCCGGCGCAAGCCGCGTTCCATCGGACCACCCGGCGTGCCAGGCTTCTTGATCCATAGCAACTGCCCTTCCGGAGTCAGCAGAAAGTGAATAAAGCGGTTGGCCAGCTCGCGGCGATCGTCTTTCACGCCGCGCAGGATGCCGATCGGATCGGGCGTGATGGCGGTGGCAGCTATGGGAGAAACGAATCGAATGCGCGATTCACCGACGATTTCCTGGAAAGTACGGCCGTAAAAGTCGATCGCCATGCCGGCTGCGGCGTCGCCGACACTGACATCCTTGGGGACGAGGTTGGCCGAATCGGTAAAGTAGCGGGCGTTGGCTGCGATCAGCAGCAGCTGGCCCATGCCCTGCTTCCAGCCGGCGGCGATGGCTTGCAGATAGCGCGGCTCCCCAGCCAACTCCCTGGCAGACTTCTCGCGCATCTCCGGATGACGCGCAAAGAGCGTCTCCTCGGCATCGGCCATCGCCCGTTGCAGCACCATCATGTAGGCCACCGCAGCCGATCCCGATCGGGTCGGATCGGCCAGCGCCACCAGATCCGCCAGCCGCGGATCCGCCAGGTCGCTCCATTGCTGCGGCGGTGCCATTCCCAGGGCGGCATATACATCCGGGTTGTAGACGATCCCAAAACTGCTCAGGCACACCCCCACCCATGTGGGCGGCAACAACTCGCCCTGCTCGTTGCGCGTCACCTCCCGCAGCTTCACGCCCGCAAGCGTCGGCTCGGGAAACGCCTCAGCCAGTAGCTGGGAATCAATCTCGACCGGCTGAAGAATGCCCAGCGTGCCATGCAGTTCGACATCGAAAAAGTAGTCACCCCCACCCCAGACGATGTCCATGTCGATGGGCACTTCATCCGGCGTTTTGCCGTCCGCCATGTGACTGCGGTAGGTGGTTTCCAACAGCCGCCGGATATCGTTGGTGCCGCCGGGGGTGAGATACTCGATATCCACAACCGTGCCGTACCGCTGGCGATGCCACTGGTTGAACGCCCGCCCAAACTCCCGACGGATGTCCTGGTTATGCGGCGTCACAATCACCAGCCGCCCCGCCACCGGTGCCGCCACCTCCGGCTGGGCATCCAGCATCAGCGCCCGCAGAACAAACGGCGTCAGCAGAACGGCGAAAAAGAGAATGAGAAGAACGATGCGCTTCATACCATTTGCCCATGAGAAACTGATTCGCTCCCCGGGTGTGGGACATAACGCTGAATGTGACCCGCACTGAGCATTTGCTCAACGCTTGCACTGTTCATCTGAAACTTCACCACGAATACCAACTTCATCAGAGGACTGCTTAATCGGTGATCATCGGCGGTGACTCGTTGGGCAGCACAACGACATCTTCTGGGTCAAACTCCACGATGACTTCCTGCGGCATCTCAAAGATCGGCGGGGCGCTGATCGCCTTGATGCGCTGACCGTTGATCTCCAGCACATGCTCGGAGGCTTCGCCGAGGAAGGTGGTTTCGAG
>CAZSJB010000329.1:2575-4225 GCA_964606625.1 uncultured Tepidisphaeraceae bacterium
CGGCTGGGCGCACTGTCACGGATGATCCGCATCTGCTCGGGGCGGATGCTGAGCGTCACCGAATCGGCAACTGCCGCCCCCTCATGACGGGCAACCAGAGAGCCGGCAGGCGTGTGGACCTGCACGGTCGTGCCATCGCGGCAGATGATCTTGCCGGGCAGCAGATTAGTCTGGCCGATGAAGTCAGCGACAAACGCACTGGTCGGCCGGTGGTACAGTTCTGCCGGCGTGCCGACCTGCATCAGCACGCCGTCTTTGAGCACGGCGATTCGATCGGCGACGCTGAGGGCCTCTTTTTGATCGTGCGTGACGTAGATCGTCGTAAAACCGGTGGTCTTGCAGATGCGACGGATTTCGCTGCGCATCTCGTGACGGAGCTTGGCGTCAAGATTGCTGAGCGGCTCATCAAGCAGCAGGCAGGCGGGATTGACCGCCAGTGCCCGTGCGAGCGCCACGCGCTGCTGCTGGCCGCCGGAAAGTTGATTCGGCTTGCGATCAGCAAGCTGGTCCATCTGCACCAGCTTCAGCACTTCGTCGATCCGGGCGTTCTGCTGCGATCGCGGCATCTTCCTGACATTCAAGCCAAACCGCACGTTCTCCCGCACCGTCATGTGCGGCCAGAGGGCATAGCTCTGGAAGCACATGACGGCGTTGCGCTTCTCCGTGCCGAGATCGGTCACGTCGCGGTCGTTGAACCAGATCCGCCCGGAAGTCGGCTGATGCAGGCCGGCAATCAGGCGCAGCAGCGTCGTTTTGCCGCATCCGCTGGGCCCCAGCAGGAAAAACAGCTCGCCCGGCTCGATGCGCAGATCGATCTGGCGCAGGGCGACGGTCGAGCCGAAGGTCTTGGTGATCTTGTCCAGCCGGATGGCGGTCATGGAGATGGCATTGTACAGATCGACCTCAGCATTTTCTCTGACACCGCCCTCTGTAGGGGCACATGGCAATGCGCCCTGCCGTGCCCCGGGCATCCGCCCCTGCAGGAAATTGCCGGGTCGCAGCGACCTTCGCCCCTTGGTCGCTCCGTCGCTTCGTCGCTTCGTCGCTGCGCCCCTACCTCGCTCGCTGCGCCTCGATCATCCCCCGCAACGCCCGCCAGCCGGCGAGTTGCTGCGGCGTCAGCGTGATCGGCTGGCCGGTGGCGAGGCGATGCTCGACCGCACGCAGCCAGCGGCGCGTCGGGCGCGGCAGTTGCGGCCGATCATTCACGACCAGGCCGGTCACCTGCTGGCGATCGCCCGTTCGCATGATCCGCAGCTTGCGGCCGTGGTGCAGGCGATAGCCGTTTTCGGCCAGGACCTCGCGCGTGAATGCGATGATCGGCGTCAGGCGCACCGGCTGGCCGTCCTCGTCCATCGGCTCGTCCGAGGAGAACGTCAGGTCATCGGCATAGCGCGTGTAGCTGGCGTGGCGGGCATGGGCCAGGCCCTCGAGGCGGGCATCGACCCTGTAGTTGACCAGGTTGGCCAGGCGCGGACTGGTCGGCGCGCCGGGCGGCAGGCCGCCTTCGTAAGTGCACAATTTGGTCAACAGCGCAGCCGGCTCTTTCCGCCAGCCGATGTCACGGAAATAGCGCTCCACCCGCCTGGCTGAGGTGCTGGCGAAAAAGTCGTGGATATCCAGGCGGATGACCACGCGCTTGCCCGCATG
>CAZSJB010000330.1:0-4218 GCA_964606625.1 uncultured Tepidisphaeraceae bacterium
ATGCCAAGTACTCCGTGAGGTGCCTTTTGATATCAGTGGACACTGGCAACGCTCCGTATTTCAGGCTCGTAGAAAATGCTGAGGGTGAGTTCCGCCTGCATCTCGCCATCGCGGCTGTTGATTTTTTCCAGCTTCATCTGAAGCACACGGGTGATCCGCGGCAGTTTTTCCAACTGGAGCAGGAACGAGTAAAACCCGTTGAAGTCTCCGGTGAGGGTCATCTGGATGGGCTGTTCGCTGTAGTTGGCGTTGCGTTCAGCGCGCAGGGTGCGAAAGGTGCGTGTTTCCAGCGAGTTGGCCAGCGCGATCTGCGAGACTTCATCCAGCACGCTGCCGACTTCGCGCTCCTGGGGAAGCTTGGATTCGAAGAAGCTGATGGCCTCCTGAAGTTCGGCGACCTTGCCATCCAGATCCTCGATGCCGGCGGTGATCTGGCGGAGGTTTTCCATCTGCCTTTCGCGCTCGGCGATCTGGATGAGCTTCTGTTCGCGGCGGTCGGCGGCCCGCTTGTAGACCATGAAGTAGGTGCACGCGAGCAGGCCGATCATCACGCTGAAGAAGATGAGTTCTCGAATGCCGAGTTTCATCGCTGATCCTTTCAATCCGCGCAGGGCGGTTGGTCGTTATTCGATCTCGACGACCGCCGTCCTGGTATCGGGGGTCACAGGCAGGGCGGTGGCGTCGGGGTTGAGCTGCATCTCGATCTTGAAGCGGCGAAGCTTCTCGCCTTGCAGCGTGTGCTCTTCAACCAGCAGCAGGTTCACATCGCGGAACCGCGGCGCCGACCCCAGCCGGTTGATGTACTGGGCGACCTGGGAGTCGGTATAGGCGACTCCGGTGATCCGCATGTGAACGTCGTAGTGCTTGGGCCGAATCTCCGGTTCGGCTTCCTTGGTTTTCTTTTTGGCGGCTGCCGCCTGCTTTTCGAACTTGGTCGTGGGCGCCTTGGCCGGCGGCTGGCGGACGACCGAAGTGAGCTCAAAATCGATCAGCGAAACGCCCGCGGGCAGCAGGTTGGTCAGGTCCGCCAGGATGTTGCCGCGCGGCACTTTTTCCAGCAGCGAAGCAGCCAGTTCCGCCTGGCGGGTCATGCGCTTCTGCTTTTCTTCGATTTCCCGCGCCTGGGCGATTTTCTTGGCAGCTTCGGTGTATTGGGCGAGGGTTTCGGCGTCGCGCTTGTCGACTTCCCGGGCTTCCCGCTCGGTGACAACGAAGGTGGCGCCCATCACGACAAAGACAAGGATGAACAGCAGCGCGCAGACCACATTGGTGCGGCGCTGGGCTTTGCGCTCGAGGTAATCGTCAGGCAGAAAGCTGAGCTGATTGGGGCTGGTGGTCATGACTGCACCTCCGCCGGCACGCCGGCTGGTCCCATGCTGAGACCAATGGCGACGGCCCAGCCGGGTTGGGGTTGACGGGTGTCGATGCCGCTTTCAAGTCCGATGTCACAGGTGTGCGCCATGCGGATCAGGGGATCACCGATCTGAGCCGCGAGGCCCATTTCCCGTGCGATCTTCTGACAGAGTGTTCGTTGCCGCGCTTCCCCGCCAACGAAGATCAGCCGGTCTACCGGTTGGGCGGGGAAGGTGCTTTCGTAATAGCGGCGGCACAGGTCAAGCTCTTCGATGAGCCGACTGAGTGGTTCGGCGCTGGCCTGTTCGATCTGCTGCATCTGCTGTTGCAGCGAAGGCGCAACCGGCTGGGGGGGCAACTCGTCGATCGTGGGATCGTCGGTGCGGCGGCGATCGTCTGTATAAACGTCTGGTTCGTTGGCGGCGGACTGCCGATGCGCACTGAGGGCAGCGCCAAGCAAGGCGAAGGAGTTGTTGTCGTCTTCAGGAGCCGGGGCGATGTCCTGTGGGGGGGCATCGACTGCGGGCGACGGCACATCAGCCGGGACGAGTTGCGGCTCGGCGGCACAGATCTTGAGGCGAAGGATCTTCGCATCCTGAACGCCGATACCCATGGCTGCGGCGACGGCGCGATTAAAATGCTCGCCTCCGATGTTGATCGTGCGGGCAAAGAGGATTTGCTGGCCCCGGGCGATGACCGCCCGCGAAGCGTAGCAACCGATATCCACGAACAGGTTGGTTACCTGCGAGTCATTGGCGCGTCGGAAAATATGGCCGAAGCAGTCGACCAGGGATTGCGGTTCCACGGTCATTCCCACGACATCGAGGCGGGCCTTGGCAGCCGACGCGAGATACTGGCTGACCAGATCCCGTGAAGCAGCCATGACGATTACCTCGAGGTTGGGATCGTTATCCATATAGACTTCCCCGGCTACCAGATGTCGCAGAACGGCACCGGCGGGATCGATGGGGATCTTTCCCTGGACCTCCCAGGGCAAGGCCTTCTTGAGGCCCTCTTCGTCCATTCTGGGCAGGCGCAGATGCTGGATGTACATCATGGATGCGGGGAGGGAGAGGACGGCTCGGCGCCCGACGAAGTTGCCCTGGGCGAGCAGGTCGCGGGTGGTGTCAACAAAGAACGCCAGTCTGGCCCGCGGGTCATTGCGGACATGAGAGGGGACATCGGCACTGGCAGCGGCGATGAGGCGATGCTCGCCATCGACCAGGCGGACTTGCGCCAGCCGCAGGCTGTCGCTGCCAAAGTCCACCCCGATCGGATTAGCGGTGGGCGCAAACCAGTTCTGGACAAAACCAAGCATTTTCTTCCTCTCCACGCGGCTTGGGGATGATTCAGGACGTACGATACGGCACGCACGTCTGGCAAACCGGGCAAGCCGAGTCGGCTGGGGTGAGTGGGGGATCCCGGGACACCTCAGCTTCTCCTAAGGTGTCTATCGACGGGGGGATTGGCGGGATTTAGGAAAGAAGTGCCGGAGAAATCGAGCTGGGGCGATAATCCGCTGCAGAACCGTCAGAAACCGTAGAAACGGCCCGGATTCACCGGGAGAGCAAGCCTGCATAAATTTGACCGGCGCTATTTGTTAGGATATATTTTGGTTTTCCGGATTGTCTGGTGACAATCCGTCCGCTTGACCCTGGCGAGCAGGCAAAGTGGGTTCGCTTCCGTGAGCGAACCCATTGTTGCTGTGAAAAATCGTGTTTCTGAGGCGCTAGGCGAGGTCACGTCCCATAAACGATCAAAAAAAGCCAACCCATTACAAGATGCTGTGGATCCCAAATAGGCTCACAAGATTTCTATTCAAGGGGAGAGCTTTATGCTGGCGAAGCCGATAAGACCGGGTCGATCATATCAAACAGGGGAGACGCAACCGGACAAAACCGGGGTTGCTCATCCGATGTTTTATTTGCAATATTTGGGGCTGGCGCGTAAGACTGTCACCAATTTCGTACGATGATTTAGATATTATTGTCGTTACGGAATGGAATTGCGGGCAATAAGTGGGCAAAGGTGTCATCTGCGGCACACACCACAGGAACAACATCCCGGTTGGCTGATGCTCTCGATCAGCGTGCCGGCGTATCGCTGAGTAATGATCATTGTTGAAACATCCAGGAAAGGAGCACACCTTGTCTAACAAGGGGCCTTGGTTCGCAGCGCGAACGATTCAAATGGTGGCGGCCGCCGCGATTGTGGCGGGTGCCGGTGTCATGAGCGGTTGCAGTACGCCCAACGACGGACAGGGCCCCAAGGGGCTGCTCGATCCGACGGCGGTGGGGCGCTATAACGTGGAACCCTTGGTCGTGCCGATTCTCGAGAACCTCGACATCATCCCCGAGGACACGCAGGAGGAGTTCGCCAATGCCGAGGCTCCGCGGCAGAGCGACCTGGAGATCGTCCGCGAGGATTATCGCATCGGCCGAAACGATCTGATCAGCGCTGCCATTACCGGACTGCTTGACCAGTTCCAGGAAACCGTCGTCACCAAGCGGGTCAGCGAGAGTGGCAATGTCTCCATGCCGCTGGTGGGACCGGTCAATGTGCTGGACCTGACTGAAGCAGAAGCCGAGCAGGCCATCGCTCAGGCCTATCGCGACAGCAACATCATCCAGAACGCCAACGTCTCGGTCACGGTCATCGAAGCCCGGGCCCGCACGTTCAGCATCCTGGGTGCGGTCGGTGCCCCGGGACAATATGCGATCGTCAGCAGCGATTTCCGCGTGCTGGATGCACTGGTCCTGGCACGGGACATCACCGCTCCGGTGGGCGTGGATAACATCTATATCATCCGTCGCGTCGAAGATGACATTGACGGCCAGCAGGAAACCCAGCCGCAGCAGCAGGAAG
>CAZSJB010000331.1:0-4211 GCA_964606625.1 uncultured Tepidisphaeraceae bacterium
TCGATCGCGTGACCGACTACGTAAAGGTCGGCGATCAGGTCAAGGTCAAAGTCATCCTGATCGACGACACCGGCCGCATCAAGCTGTCGCGCAAAGCGGCGATGCTGGAACTGGGTGAGAAGGATCCTGTCCGTGAACCGGTTCCCGCCGGCGTTGACGGTGGCGACCAGGGCGCTCGGCGCGCCTCCGACGGCGACCGCAATGGCAACGGTCACGGCCGGGAGCGCGGTCACCGCGGTGGCGACCGTGGCGGTCGCGGCGGCGGACGGGGTGGTGATCGGGGTGGACGCGGCGGCGATCGCGGCCCGCGCCGTCACGACTGATCGCCCCAAGCGCATTCGCATGACAATGAAAAGCCCACGGTTGGTTAACCGTGGGCTTTTTTTGCGCATTGACGGTGCGATGGATCTGTCGACATTTGACGCGCTGCGTTTCGCACGTCATATTCCCCATCCATGACCCCCACCATGACACGCGACCAGTTGGCAAAGCGCATCGCCCAAGTGGCGCTGCTGCGCGGCGAGTTCACCCTTCGTAGCGGCCGCAAGAGCAATTATTACCTCGATAAATACCGTTTCGAGACCCAGGGTGACGTGCTGGCTGCGCTGGGACAGAGCGCATCGCCGGAGCCGAGCTGGGCGCAGTGCCGCTGGCAGCCGCCACCAGCATGATCAGCGGCCTGCCCTGCGTGTACATCCGCAACCAGAAAAAGGAATACGGCACGAACAAGCAGGTCGAAGGCATCCTGGAAAAAGGCGATGTGGTGATGATCCTTGAAGACGTCCTCACCACCGGCGGACAGGTTCTAGAGGTTGCCGAGACGCTCAAGCAGATGGACGTCGAGGTCGAGAAGATCGTCGCCGTCATCGACCGCCAGGAAGGCGCCCGCGAGAATATCGAGCGCGCCGGTTATACCTTCGAAGCCCTCTTCACTACCGAAGACCTCGGCATCGAAAAGTAAAAGCATGATGGGCGCAAGGCCCACCCCCTACCGGGCCATCACCCATTGCACCAACGTGCGTACACCGTATCCGGTTGCGCCCATGGTGTAGAGGGCGTTGGGCTTTTCGATATCCGCCGGACCGGCAATGTCCATGTGCAGCCACGGCGTCCCCTCAGGCACGAAATAGCTGAGAAATACTCCGCCCTGCAAGGGATGGGCTTCGCGGCCACCGGAGTTGACGATGTCAGCCCATTCGCTCCTGAGCATCTCCTTCATGTCCTCATGAAGCGGCAGGCGCCAGATCTTTTCGCCGGCGCGATCGGCTGCCGATTGCACCTGCTGCATCAGGGCATCATCGGTCGTCATCACACCCGCCATGCTCTTGCCCAGGGCAACGATCACGCCGCCGGTGAGCGTAGACAGTTCGATAACGCCCACCGGCTTATAGGTCTTGCAGCCCCACGCCAGCGCATCGGCCAGCACCAGGCGACCTTCGGCGTCGGTGTTGGTCACCTCGACCGTCACGCCGTTGTACATCCGCAGGATGTCACCCGGGCGGTAAGCGCTTTCGGAAATGTGATTCTCGGCACTGGAAAGAATCCCGACAACGCGCACAGACGGCTTGATGCGGGCGATCGCGCACATCGCCCCCAGCACAGCCATTCCGCCGCATTTGTCGAAGATCATCTTCTGCATCCCCTGGGCTGGCTTGATGGAGATGCCGCCGGTGTCGAAGGTGATGCCCTTGCCAACCAGCAGCAGCGTCTGGGGCGTCCTGGCCCTTGTCCCTTTGCCGCGGGATCGCGTCGAAGGCGTGTATTCCAGCACGATCAGGCGCGGCGGAGTGCGGCTACCCCCACCCACCGCCAGGATCCCGCCCATTTTCAGACGAGCCAGTTCCTTCTCATCCAGAATGCGTGATTTGAGGCCGTTCTCGCGCGCCAGTTGCTGCGCAACGCGCGCCAGAGAGACGGGATTGATGTCATTGGACGGACGATGCGCAATCGTGCGTGCCACGTTTTGCCCTTCACCAATGGCATTGCCCAGCGCCAGCGCATCGCGCACGGTACGGGCGGTACTGCTGTGAACGATCGTATAGCGCGTGCGCACCAGCTGGATCTTGCCGTCCTCCTTCTCTTCGCTGGCTTTTCCACGGTATTCGATGTACTCGAATGCACCCAGGTGCAGCCCCTCGGTCATCGCCTGCACAGCCGTGGGAACCGCGGGATATTTCTCCGCTCCATCCGGTACGCCGGGCAGTTCATCAGGCAGTTCCGGCAGCAGGATCACAACCTGTCCCAGCTTCTGGGCGCGCACGTGACGGGCCAGCGTGGCACCCGCTTCCCGCAGACACTCAGCCGAGAACTTGGCTGGATTGCCCGTGCCAATCACAATCAGACGCGTCAGCCCCCCTTTTCCGCCGAGCGACTGCATCGTCAGCTCATTGCTTTTCCCTTTGACATCGCCCGAAGACAGCAACGTGTCCAAGGTCTGGCGAACAATGGCCGGCATACCGGGTATCTGCACCGAGCCGGCCTTGGTTTCTTTATTTACCAAAACCACCACCGCATCGGCGGAGACAGGGAGTTTGTTCTTGTAATCAACGCTGATATTGGTGCTTGTAGGAATCATGTTTCTTCAAGATGGCTGCGTGGTACATGACGAATGATGCAAAAACGCGACCGCATCATGCATCATTCGTCATTTTTCAGAGTTCACCATGCATAGGCTTCGGGCGCCTGGTTGCCAGGGCCGGGGAAAATCTCATCCAGACGTTTCATCGTCGCCTCATCGAGATCAACTTCAACTGCGCGGATCGATTCGGTGAGTTGATCCATTGTGCGGGGGCCGATGATGGGCGCGGTGATGGCGGGATTCTTCAGCATCCATGCCAGCGCCACGTTGGCTGGCTGTTCGCCCAGCTCATCGCATAGCTTTTCCCACTGCTCAAGCTGCGGACGCAGTTCCTGGATGCGCTGCCGCGCTTTTTCGCCGGCACGACGCCCTTCGGTCGCTTCTTTTTTCAGCACGCCACCCAGTAAGCCCCCTTCCAGCGGACTCCACGGGATCACACCCACGCCATACGCCTGGCAAGCCGGCAGAACTTCCAGCTCAATCATGCGGGTGATGAGGCTGTACTTGCTCTGCTCACTGACAAGGCCCAGCGAATGTCGCTGTTTGGCGATCTCGTTGGCCTGGGCGATGTTCCAGGCTGCGAAGTTGCTCGATCCGACGTACAGCACCTTCCCCTGGCGTACCAGTGTCTCAAAGGCCTGCCAGCACTCATCCCAGGGAATCTGCCGGTCGATATGGTGCATCTGGTACAGGTCGATCCAGTCAGTCTGCAGGCGACGCAGACTGTTCTCGCATTCGAGGATGATCTTGCGCGCCGACAAGCCACGGTCGAGATTCACATCGGGCAGACCCTCGTGCTTCATCGAGCCAAAGACCTTGGTCGCCAGCACCACTTGCTCGCGGCGATTGCCACCCTGTTTGAACCATCGGCCGATGATGCTCTCGGTAACGCCAACGCCCTGCTGGCCGCCGTAGACGTCAGCTGTATCGAAAAACTGGATGCCCAGTTCCAGAGCCTTGTCCATGATGGCAAAGCTATCGGGTTCGGTGGTGCGTGGGCCGAAGTTCATCGTCCCCAGGCACAAGCGCGAAACTTTCAATCCGGTACGGCCAAGACAGGTGTATTGCATGAGCGGCTCCTTGTGACAGGATGATCGCGGTTTGTTGCTTCCGGAACTCCAGAAGATACCCCCAACCTGCCGGATTGCACATCTCTAACCGCGACAGTTCTCCCCCCCGCGTTGAAGTGGTCAGCCGAGATGACATCAGCTGGACGATAATTCCCCCCGCGCTGTTCTGAGGCATATTGGATGACGTGAATACGAGCATGATCTGTTCCCGTCGGCTGTGCCACAGCAGATGCCATCCCCACGATGGCGACAAACTCCGGCTCCATCACCCAGCGCATGAGCGCCTTTACTGCATATTGCAGCGGCGTAATGTGATTACCGTCCATACACCACAACGGCAATGATCAAGCATGAAATCCAGGATGAATCTGGAGGTTCTGAAAGCGCCGCAGCAGGTGTCGGCAACGAATTGCAGCGTCCAGCAGGAAGGGACGGACAACGAATCGCAAGTCCTGGTGGAACAATCAGTTTGCGATGATCTGCAAAAAGATACATCCCGCTGCGAAAACGAGCGGGATGCATCGGATGGGCGATACTGGACTCGAACCAGTGACCTCTTGCGT
>CAZSJB010000332.1:0-4211 GCA_964606625.1 uncultured Tepidisphaeraceae bacterium
GTCGGCCTGCCGGAAGGCACGATGGGCAACAGCGAAGTCGGTCACCAGAACATCGGTGCCGGCCGCATCGTCGATCAGGAATCGGTCCGAATTACCAAGGCCATTCGCAACGGCGACTTTTTCGACAATCCTGCGCTCAACGAATGCGTCGACAACGCGCTGAAGCATCAATCGAAGCTTCATCTGTTCGGCATCGTCAGCGATGCGGGTGTGCATGGTTTGCTCGAACATCTTTACGGTTGCCTGGAGCTGTGTCGCCGCAAAGGTCTTGATCGCGTTTACCTTCATGCGTTCACCGATGGCCGCGATTCGCCACCGTCGTACGGTATCGACTATATCGGACAGGTCGAAGCAAAAATGAAAGAATTAGGTGTAGGCCAGGTGGCGACCGTCAGCGGACGCTATTACGCGATGGACCGCGACAACCGTTGGGCACGGGTTGAAAAGGCGTATCGCGCGATCGTTTTCGGTGAGGGTCCCAAGTTCCGCACCGCTGCTGAAGCCATCCGTCACTACTACGACCATCCCACCGAAGCGAATATGTCCGGCGATGAGTTCATTACGCCGTCGGTCATCACGGACCAGAACGGCCAGCCGGTGGCGACGGTGCAGAACAATGACTCGATCATCTTCTATAACTACCGAGGCGACCGTCCGCGCGAGCTGACCAAGGCATTCGTGCTGCCTGACTTCGCCGGATTTGATCGCGGCGAGCGTCTCAAGGTGCACTACACCACCATGACCGCATATGAGCAGGGGTTGCCCGTCAGCGTCGCGTTTCCCAAGCCCCCCAAGATGGTCAACATCCTCGGAGAATATGTCGCCAGCAAGGGCCTGAAGCAGTTCCGCTGCGCAGAAACCGAGAAGTTCCCGCACGTGACGTTCTTCTTCAACGATTACCGCGAACAGCCTTTTGAAGGCGAAGATCGCCAGATCATCCCCAGCCCCAAGGTCAGTACCTACGACCAGCAGCCGGAGATGAGCGCTTACGGCATTGCCGATGAAACGGTGCGCCGCATCAACAGCGGCTTGTATGATCTGCTGGTGGTCAACTTTGCCAACGGGGATATGGTCGGTCACACGGGTGTGCTCGACGCAGCCGTCAAGGCCATTGAGCATGTGGATATCTGCTGTGGTCGCATCCTTGATGCTGTTCAGAAGCAGGGCGGTGCTGCGATCGTCACCGCGGATCACGGCAACGCCGAACAGATGATCGATCCTGCCACCGGTGGCCCGCATACGGCGCACACCACGTATGATGTCGAGCTGATCGTCATGGACGATCGCATGAAGGGCAAGCGTTTGCGTGAAGGTGGCCGGCTCGCCGATGTCGCGCCTACACTGCTGAGGCTTGCCGGATTGGATCAACCGGCGGAGATGAGCGGCCAGTCCCTCATCGAGTAGATAGCGATTCAGAGGAATTGACTGCTGAAAGCGGACAACGCGGCATGCAGCTGCGAATCATGAACCATTCTTACCGGGAGAACTCTATGATGAATTATTCGAACCTTTACGCTGCTGCGGTGGCGCTGTTGCTGGCGGGGGGAGTTGCCGTGGCCCAGTCGCCTGTTTCAGTGGACGATGCGCTCAAGCCAATCCACTCGGATGTGGAGAGCAATCTGAAATCCGAGGAAGCGGATGCCAAGCCGCAGGACAGCAAAACGCGCACAACCGAATCCGGCTTGAAGATCCAGGAGGTGCACAAGGTGGAGAAAGCGGCTGTCGCCGAAGCCGGTGATGCGGTGTTTGTGCACTACACGGGCACGCTGGAGGATGGCACAAAGTTCGATTCGTCGCTGGATCGCGGTCAGCCGATCGGGTTCCGCCTGGGGCGGGGCGAAGTGATCAAGGGATGGGATGAAGGCATTGCCGGGATGCGAATCGGCGACAAGCGCAAGCTGACGATTCCCCCGGAACTCGGTTATGGCGAAGCAGGCAGTCCGCCGGCCATTCCCGGCAACTCAACGCTGCTGTTTGATGTGGAACTGGTCGGCCTTGTGAAGCTTGGGGATCAGTGAATCATTCTCTGTCGGTGTGACAACCTGTCAGCAGGAACTTTGAGAACTGGAATCCGGCTGATAGCGTAACACTGCTCAAGCAATGCGGTGGGCAATTCGGTGATTGCTCCCCTCAAAATTGGCCGATAGGATACTTGTACGGTTGTTCTGCAGTGTTCGAGATTGGGAGTATTAATTGGTCGAACCGATATATCAACCCTAGGGATCGCTGCTCACCGTTCGACATGCCCGCAGATCCGTCGCGTGTAAACAGATGGACAAGACGGGACGCCGTTCGAGTGATCAGACGGAAGACTTGGTTCTTCCGATCAGCGGATCACCACTTAGTTTTAAGGGTTTGATCAAACGGGCTCCCACACGGCACAGGTGGATCGAACCGTATTTTATTAAAGCGCCCGCTTTTGCGGGCGTTTTGTTTTGCGCACGTCGAGCGAAGCGATACAACAATCGGAGATGATGTGTCTTTCAGGTGCGAATCCCGGGCAAGTGGATGATCCGATTGCGATGACGGCAACGTCTGCGATGACATTGTGGATTGTTCCGCAGATCGCGGCTTTGTGCGCCAGTGCGTGGCGAATGCCGCTGACGGCGTCCTTTGTGGAACCCGCTGAATCAGCGGCAGCTGCGCTGATGGTCAGTGTCCAGGTGATTACCGCAGCTGCCTTGTTTCCGGTGGTTGTAGGGGACTGGCGGCGTCTGGTGCAGGCGGCTGTGACAGGATGGGCGTTCGGCGGACTGGCGGGATTTCTGGCAACAGCCGCCTGGGTTCCGCTGATGCTGTCGGTGGGCCATGTGACGCTGTGGCTGGCAGCCTTATGGGCATGGGCGGGGGTGGCGCGGCGCGGCAGCGGATCGGGCTTGGCGATTGCAGCGGCTATGCTGCTGACCGTAGGCGGGGTGATGCTTCACTATCTGCAGGCTGAGTATCAGCCCGGAACCCTTGGAGGCAACGAAGGGGGGATGTGGGATTTCACTCCACTGATCACTTCGGTGCGTCAATTGCAGGTTGATGATGTTTTGTGGGTTGGCTGGGCGGTGACAGCCGCGTGGGGGGGGATCGGCTTGGGAGCAAGAGGGCTAGTCCTTCGAGGAAAGCGTCTCACCACGTCTACCGGACAGAACCTTTCATAAACAAATGAAAAACCGTTGTGGGCCCATCAGCCAGATCCATGCACTGGCGATAGGCTCAGCCCTTTCGCGCGTTGCTCTCCGCAGCGATCCATCAAATTAGAAAGTGGAGAACTTTCCCTTTCGGGGGAGCGTTTATTTGGCCCAAGATCTTCAAGGCGCGCCACCCAACTTTAGTTCGCGTCACCTTATCCACAATTCGCCCACCGCCAAACGGGTGTGACGGTGGATAACTCGCGCCAAAAGGGGGTTATCGGCAGTTTAAATCACAGAACTGAAGCGAAAAGTTGAGTTCGAAAGATTTCATCATTGATTTAGTGGGAGCATGTGGTAGAAAATCCCTATCGCCAATGACGAGTGGAAGCCAGACCCTTGAGACACTTGGTTCTATACGGTGAGTACGAGCTCACCATCGATGACAAGAATCGCATGCTGATTCCATCGGAAGTGCGCAAGAGTCTGGATCCAGAGCGCGACGGCGAGGCGTTCTTTCTGGTGTTCGGGACCAACCGTAAACCATGGCTGTATCCCGAACGGCAGTACGAGCGGCAGGTTGCCCAGATTCAACAGGATCTGGCACCCACGGATGACGTGCTGGCGTTTGACCAGATGCTGTTTGCGATGGCCAGCCGTTTGGAATGGGACAAGCAAGGACGCGTGCTGATCCCAGAGAAGACACTGCGGCGTACCGGGTTGAACCGGGAGGTAACGCTTATCGGTGTCCGGGATCACCTGGAATTGTGGAACCGGGATGATTGGGAAGTGCAGCGAGAGGCACTCTTGGCACGCAGTTCCGAGATTGCACTAAGGGCGAAACAGGCCCGGCTTTCGACATAAGCCCTTCTGCCGGGCTGGGAAGAAACTCGGGGAGACGCCTCCAGGGAAGGATGGGTCTCCTGAAACAACTGAATGATGGTTTTTGATGAACCGGACGCATCAGGTGGTACGGCAGCAGGGACGCTGCATACCCACACCGCTTGAATCGCTGTGGGCCAAGGATGGCCCCGCTGAATGCGAATCAGGTGGGATCCAGAAGCCGCAGGACGCGGGGCTGGAATCCGGGGC
>CAZSJB010000333.1:0-4205 GCA_964606625.1 uncultured Tepidisphaeraceae bacterium
TGGTAGCGGGACAGGTGAAAGACAGCGGCGAACTGCCCGGCAAAGGCTGGAGAGCATCGAGTGTGGGCGGAAACCGTCCATGCAGATCCAGGTGGATCAGCAGGGCGCCACTGATATCGTGCAGGTTTTCTGCACACGGGTCGATCGCGGATGAAGCTTGCGCGTTGGGTGCAGCAGAGGGAGCGCGATCGGCGGCTGTGGCGCAGCCGCCGATCGCTACCAAGACCATCAACACACCTGTGCAAAACAAGGTTTTCCGGGCGATACCAATCAAGCCCATCACCATTGTGTCTACTCCTGTGCCGGGGACTGCGGTTGCGTGGTCGAATCCGGCTCGGGCGTAACCGGTGGCGCTGTGCGACCCCGCTGAAGCCCTTGGCGATGTTCATCATACACGCCCGGACGCACTGCGTTGGGAACCAGGTGCGTTCCGTCCACTTCATCATTCGACATCTGCTCAAGCAGTGCCGGATCGGAGGCCACATGCGGCGTCAGGAAGATCAGCAATTCCGTCTTGGCTGTCGTGGTCCGGTTCCGCTGGAACAGCAGCCCCACCAGTGGAATATCTCCCAGCAACGGCACTTTGTCGACCGTTTGCGTCTTGCGATCTTCCATCAAACCGCCGATGACAACGGTCTGACCGTTCTGTACGCCTACGCGCGACAGTGCCGATCGCACCGCGATAATCGGCTGGGTAAATAATTCGTTGATCTGGACGCTGTTACCCGTCAGGCTGGAAATCTCTTGCGACACATCCAGGATTACCAGGCCGTCGGGGTTAATGTGCGGGATGACATCCAGCAGGATGCCAATCTGGTCATACTGCGTCGTGTTGACAATTCCACCCTCGTCGGTGATGCGCGAGTTGACAATGAACGGAATCTCCTGGCCAACCGTGATACTGGCCACCTGGTTGTCCGACGCGAGGATGTAGGGCCGTGACAGCACATCCAGCTTGCCAGTGGTTTCCAGTGCTCGAATAGCGGCCGTCACGTCCTGCTCGAGGATCTGTACGACGAGTCCGGTACTGGTGGGGCCGTCCAAGGGGATGTTGAAGTCGGTCCGTCCTGTCTGTCCCAGGCCGCTGGCACGCAGGTTCAGGACTGAAAACTCCGTGCCCAGGTCGACCGAGCCGTCATGCGTTACTTCGGCGATCAACACCTTGATCAGCACTTGTGCCACCGGACGATCCAGCTCATCGAGAATTTCCCGTACCTGGTCGTAATAGGTCGGTGAAGTACGGACCAGCAGCGAGTTGGTATCGGGATCGGCAATGATGCTCACCTGCCCCGCCAGCGCCGACGCTGCCTGCACGGCCTGGTTGGATAGTCGTCCCACACCCCGTTGGCTGCCACGCTGCATCTGTTGCTGCTGCAGCATCTGCTCAAGGCGGCTGCCCTGGCTGAATCCGCCAGCACCGCCTAAACCACCTCGGCCCATCGTTCCGGTGCTGCCCCGGAGACCACCGGTGCCGCTGCGAACGCCCGATGAACGGCCGCCGCTTCCGCGGAGATTCTGTAGTTGCTGTAGGTTGTTGGTAGCGCCTGTAGAAAACGAGCTGACCGGATTGCCAAAAATATTGTTCAGGACCACTTCAACATTCTGGGCCTGGGCATTGCGCAGGCGATAGACGAAGACCTGCTCATCCGCCACCGGATTTTCATCCAGTTCCTTCAGCACTTCTGCCACAGCCTGAAGGGCGTCCTCCGATCCCGTGACGACCACGGAGTTGGTTCGCTCATCGGCTGCAGCGTTGACGCGATTACCGCGTTGTGTCTGGGCGACTTCGCGCATGGCTTCACGGCGGATCCGCTCGCGCCAGTTGCCAGGGCCCCCTCCGCGTCGGCCTTCCTGCTGGGGCTCCTGCCCAGCGCCGCCGACCATCAGATCACCGAAGACGGTATTGATCAGTTGCGCGGTGGCTGTGGCGTTGACGTACTTGAGCTGAAACACGCGCACGCTGACGGCTTCTGCCATGGAAGTGTCCAGTGCATTGATGATCTGGACGACGCGCCGAACGTTTGCGGAAGTGTCGGTGATCACCAGGGCGTTGCTGGACGCGTTGGCTGTGAAATCAGCTTCCGGATTGATCAGCGGAGCCAGGTCTTCCCGAAGCTGCGTGGCTTCGGCGTAGCGCAGGGGAATTACCTGCGTGATCAGTTCATCGGTTGGTTCAATCAGATCGGGATTGGCCCCGGTGCGAACGGGAATGTTCAGCCGGCGGGCCCGGTCGCGCGAAACAATCTTGAGGATGCGCCCCTGCTGAATGGCACTGTAACCGGCGTTGTACAGCACCGTATTCAGCAGCGTTACCGCGTCTTCGGGCGACACGGGCTGGCGACTGGTCAGGCTGACACGGCCGGTCGGTTTTACCTCGCGCACGATGATAAACCCTGCCTCGGCGGAGAGTTCATCCAGGATCACATCGATGTTGGCATCGCGAAAGTTGAGCATCAATCCGCCATTGGAGCGCTTAATGCCTCCTTCGCCACTGTCACCGGCCGCTTGATCTTCCGGTGTCGGCAGAGGGGTCTGGGGCGCAGTAGGAATGGGGGTTCCGGCGGCTGGCCGTGTGGGTCGAGCCGGCCGGACAGGACCAGGCGGCAGATCTTGGGGTGGCAGGTCAGGCATATCGGGCAGGTCTGGTTCGACTGCCGGCGTAGCGTCATCCGCGGGAACCTGCGGCTGATCGACTTCGGACGGTTCTGTGCCGTTATTGTCCGGTGCTTCGATTTCCACCACATCAGGTGGTGCCGCCTCTACGATGTCATCAGGCGGTGGCACAAACTGTGCAGAGAGCGGCGCGGCTGCAACAAGGGCAGCCAGCGTCAGGGCAGTAAGACGAACGGCAGAAGTAGGCTGTGAGGTCACTCTGGTCTCCGGTCCAATTGACTATTGATTGAGCGCAGGCGGCGCTGGCGCAGTCGTTCTTCGATGCTCAGCACGGCTGGGTCGCTGGGAGCGGACGGTGCACCGTCGCTGCCTGTTGTCGGCTGCGTCGAGCCGTCAGGACTCGTGGACGACCCAGCCGAATAGCCCAGTGCCTGTGCCTGGGGAATGCTGGCTGTCAGATCATGACCGATATCGATCCATCGCAGACCATCAGCGGTCTCGTAGGCAACGGCATCGATCATGATCTGGTCGATCGTGCCATTGGCGATTTCATCTCCTTCAGCCACACGCACGATCGAATTGCTCCGTGTATCCTCGAAATATGCCCGGAACTGTCCCTCTTCCAGGACGATTCCGGTCAGGATCAATGTCTGCTCACGCGTCAGCGGCGGGGCGGCTGGCCGGGAAGTCGGTGGCGAAGGCTGTCGCCCGCGATTGCGCAGAAAAATGTTGTTGTCCAGTAGCACGCCGTATTCGCTTTGAAGGGCATCGGGCTCACGGCTGCGCTGCCGCCGGTCGGATTGCGCTAGCGCTGATGTACCCAGCATCAGGAGCGGAATGGCGGGACGTAAAACACGCATCATCGCACCTCCATTGCGTTCTGCGAATCCTCAGGCGGCAGATAAATCGTTGCCAGGCCAAGCTGGATGGACAACTCGTCGCTGAGCGGATTGCGCGAATCGATTTGAATGTCGCTGACGCGAATGGGGATATCCGCATTCTGCACTGAGTAAAGAAAGCGTGCGACGCGACGCAGGCTTCCCGTGCCGGTTGCACGAACGGTAATTTTTACAAAGCCCTGTTCCCGCTCACTGCGCTCGGGCTTAAGAGATGTCAGGGTCAGCCCTGCATCCTGTGCCCACCTGCGGGCAGCGTTGAGGACCTGGCTTTCTGCGGTTGATGCGTCGGGACGCAACGAATCTCCCGACAGTTCCTTCCAGATGCGTCGTGCCCGCAGGTCATTCTGGAACAGTTGATCTGCGCGGACCAGGGCGGCTGTGGCATCTGCGATGCGGTCGTTGGCTTCTTTACGCCGCGCTTCTAGCGGCGAAATGACAGTGCTGTCCAGCGCCAGGGCGCCGATGACGATGCCGGCAATGATGCCCATGCGTTTTTCGCGTTTGCTCATCATGGCGGTTACTGGCCTCCGACGTAGGTGAACGACAAAGAGAACGAAATCGTGTTCTCCCGGCCTGAAGCAGCCTGCATCTCACGCAACTGCACGTTATGGAACCTGCCACTCTGTTGCATATGCTCGAGTACGCTCAGGACGGTCTGCTGATCAATCGCCTGTCCATATATCTGGCCGGTCC
>CAZSJB010000334.1:0-217 GCA_964606625.1 uncultured Tepidisphaeraceae bacterium
ACTCCCTACCCTCCAGCTTCCCCTGCATGCCCCGCTGGGGCGCTTCGCCTCCCAAGGCCCGCGTGATCGTCGTCACGTTGTGATCGATCATCCCGATATACGTCCCCTCGTATGTCCCAGCCGCTCCCATCGCATCGGAAAACAGGCTGCCGCCGATGTGGATCGTCTTGCCGCGGGCAGCCGCGCCGTCCAATATATATCCTGTCGTCATCAATAG
>CAZSJB010000334.1:227-4201 GCA_964606625.1 uncultured Tepidisphaeraceae bacterium
CCCGCGCGCCATCCACCAGGGATTGCACATATCCATCCGATACGCTCGTCTCCACAAACACAGCCTTCACATCCCGCTGCACGATCACCTCCACCAACTGCTGGATATCCTGCAAGCCGGCTTCCGATTCGGTGCTGATCCCCTGGATGCCCATGACCTCCATCCCATAGGCCCGCCCAAAGTATCCAAACGCATCGTGAGCCGTGATCAACACCGGTTTGCCCTCATCCGGCGTCGGAATCGACGCGATCGCCTTGCGAGCATACGCATCCAGTTCCTCCAGCAAAGCAATGTATGCCTGGGCATTGGCCCGATATGCATCTGCGTGGTCCGGATCGAACTCCGTCAACGCCTGCACCACAGCCTCGGTGGCCTTGATCCATCCCTGCACATCCATCCACAGATGCGGATCCGGATGCCCTTGGGCGCCGTCCGGATACAGCAGGTAGGACTCATCCACCATCTCCGTAACGGCGTAAACCGCTTTCCCCCCACGAGCGAGCTTTACCAGAACATCCCCCATTTTCCCCTCCAGCATAAGCCCGTTGTAGAAGATGATGTCAGCCGACTGCAAAGCCTTCACATCTGCAGTGGTCGGCTTGTAGGTGTGCGGATCGATCCCGTGCCCGATCAGCACCTGCACCTCAGCCCGCTCTCCGGCAACGTTCCGGACAATGTCCCCCACCATCCCCACCGTCACGGTCGCGGTGTACGGATATTCCCTCGGTCCAACAGTACCAACGGTTTCCCCCTCACATCCCCCCACCAGGGCCATCAGCCCCACCAGTAGCAATCCGATCAGCGTTCTCATACCGGCAAAGGGTATCTTTTTGACCAATCAAAATCAATCGTTCTATCATGCAAAAACAGACTCATCCGTTCTTCGCGGAAAGGCCTTGTGAAACTGCTCCACCAGCGCTTCTTTCACCGCGGCCATCGCCGGAACGCGTTCCCCCGTCAGCCGGGCCAGCGAAGTCACCCCCCGATCGGCCAGCCCGCACGGAACGATCAACTCGAAATACCGCAGATCCGTCGTCACATTGAGCGCCAGCCCATGGAGCGACACCCCCCGTTTGATTCGCACCCCGATCGCGCAGATCTTCCGATCCTCCCCGCCATCCGCCACCCACACCCCCACCGCCTGCGGATCCACATGCGCCGCGATCCCCCACGTCCGCAGCGTATCAATCACCACCGCCTCAAGCCGATGCACATATCCGCTCACGCTCAGCTGATGATCCGCCAGACGCACAATCGGATACGCGACCAGTTGACCCGGTCCGTGAAACGTAATGTCCCCCCCGCGATCGCTTTGCACGACCTCCACCCCCATCTCATTCAATTGCTGCTCGGCTGCCAGCAAATGCTTCCCCACACCCGGACGACGCCCGAAGGTAATGACTGGCGGATGCTCCACCAGGAACAGCCGCTCTTCCCCGCCCGCCATCACCTTCGCATGGGCGCGCTCCTGCACCGCCCAGGCGTCCCGATATCCCATCTGTCCCAGATCCTGCACAATCATCTGATCCATCCCAGTCGCATTCGGTTCCACCTCATCCCGGCCAGCCGTCCGGTGGACCGAGCACTGCCCACCGGCCCACATCACTGCCGCGCGCATCAAAATAATGGGTTCGCTTTGAACATTTTGAGTTGGGTTCGTATCCGTCAAAGCCCTGCTGATGACTCAAAAACGCGGTTGGATCATGGGTTCGTTGGGTTCGTTTTGGGTTTGTTTTCGAACGCGCCGCGCAACACGCCGACGGATCCTGAGCGCTTCCCGGGAAGCGCATCCCATCCATCAAACGGCATCCCAAATCCGACGAACGCACATAATTTCCGCAGACAAGCATCATCATAGGAGATCTCCCCCGTGGAAAGACTTTCCCCTTTTACAAGACCACAATTATGCCACACATAACCCAAACAAACAAATGCTGCGGGCAATTTTCAAGCCGATGCCCAGTCTCAGGATGGCGGTGGACTTGCCAATTTTTTACAGACACTTGTACAATTTGGAGCACTGTGCGTTCCTTCCGTCCCGGTTCTGTTGTGGCTGCGTCTCGGCGAGCACCGCGTGCCCGGCGCCCAGCCGCCGCTGCGCTGGGAGCACGTGAGCGGCAATTCGCGGCGCTGCTGTGGCGCCGTGGGGAACTGGCGCGCTCTGAGATCCACCAGATCACCGGCGTGCATCCGACGCTCACCGGCAACTCGGTCGCCAAGCTCATCCGGGCAGGCCTGCTCCGCGAAGGACCGCCGCGCCCCACCACCGAGCGCGGTCGGCCGCAGATCCCGGTGATGATCGATCCGGATCGCCGCATTTTCCTCGGGTTGTCCCTGTCTCCCGGTGAGGTGCGCATCGCCCGCCTGGATCCGACCGGGACGCCGCGCGGCGAGGAAGTGGTGCATCGCAGCCGCCGCTCGGCGACGGGCAATGACGCCTTCATCCGCGCCGCAGCCAATGCACTGGCAGAGGCGGTCGATCCGCGTGTCTTCGGGATCGGCGTCACCGTGACGGGGGTGGTGGATCCGGAACAACAACTGCTGCTGTTCAGTTCGGCAATTCCCTCGGCTTCACCGATGTCGCTGGCGCCGCTGTACGAAGCCGCCGGCGGCATTCCTCTGGTGTTGGACAACGACCTGCACGCCCTTTCCCTGCGATGGCTGATGACGACCGACCCGGTCGAATCCGAGGTGCTGCTGGTGGGCTTGGACGATGGCCGACTCGGTGCATCGATGCTGATCAACGGCCGCCCTCAGCAGGGAAGCGTGACCGCCGGTAACGAACTGGGTCATATGCGCCTCCAGGTCGATACCGAACCCTGTTTTTGCGGCCAGTCCGGCTGCCTGGAGCGCATCGTCAGCACACCGCAACTGGCCCGTGTCGGCGCGAAGACCGATCGCCCCCTCGACGCCGTGTTTGCTGATCCCGATCAGGACGCCGCCGCTCTTGCAACGATCCTCGATCTGCTGTGCACCGGCTTGGCCAACGCGGTGAACTTCATCCGTCCCAGTCGCCTGGTCATCGCCAGTCCGCTGGTGAAATACCCCAGCTTCACCGATCCCATCGAGCGCATCCTGCCCCAGCGCATCCTGCCGGGAATTCGATCGCGCGTGCAGCTGTCCTTCTGGGAACAGCCATGTGTGCAGTCTGCTCAAAACGCTGCGTGGCTGGCGCTGGCGGATGTATTTGGACAATACGATTCGTAAATCGCCCCCCGGTCGACTCTCTAGCCACCCCAAGAAACAGACATTTCGCCACCGCCGGTTATCGATCCCCCCCCAGGACATCGACAATTCGGCGGCTGGCGAGCGACAGTCAATCGCGTCAGCGTTGATCCGGGATTTTTGCAGAATATCCGCACGCGTTCGGTGCGCATCAGGCGCGCACTATCCATTGCAGCGGTTTTTGGTTTAGAATCCCCACCATGAGCCGAATTCTTGTTGCCGTCAGCAGCCCGTGGGCCGCCCAGAAGGTGGTCGATCCCGTTGCCCTGCTGGCTACCCAGCTCAATGCGGAAGTGCTCGTCGTCCATGTCTCCCGACCCAGCGCCGGACAGATGCGCGAACAGGAGCAAGCCGACGGCGAAGCCGCCATCAGCCTGCTGCGCGAGCAGCTTCAGCAACGTGACGTCGCCGTCCAGACCCTGCTGATGTTCAGTGATGACATTGCCCGCGCGATCCTCAACACCGCACAGGAACGCGACGTTTCCCTCATCTGCCTCGGATTGACCGGCAAAAACGTCTTCGCCCGCCTGCTGGCTGGCAATGTCCCGGTTGAGTTGATCAAGAATACCCGAATCCCGGTTCTGCTCCTTCCGCCTGACTGGAACGGCTCCCTCTAATCGCTTTTTTTACCGCTCGTCAGGTTCGATTGCGCCGATGGGCGCCGGCTCAGGCAGTTGGTGCCGGGGGATCGACCATGCGATTGCGCTTCAGGCGATCCTCACCACTGATCAGCATGCAGGCATGTCCGG
>CAZSJB010000335.1:0-324 GCA_964606625.1 uncultured Tepidisphaeraceae bacterium
GTCGATGGCGTCATCGTCATGAGCCAGACTGGGGAACCAGGCTTCATACTGGGAAGGGGGAAGCATGACCCCGTTTTCCAGCATAGCATGGAAAAATCTGGCATAAGCCTCGGTATTGCATGCTGTAGCCTGCGTGTAGTTGGTGACTGCGGCGCCCGGCTGGGCGGTGAAAAAAACAGTCAGCATGCTGCCGACGCGATTGATGGTTACCGGGATCTTTGCATCGGCTGCCAGCTCGGTCAGGCCATTGGCGAGATTCGCCGACTGCTTTTCCAGATGCTCATAGGCATCGGGCTCTTTCAACAGTTCCAGCGTTGCCAGGCC
>CAZSJB010000335.1:334-4144 GCA_964606625.1 uncultured Tepidisphaeraceae bacterium
AGCCGGGCTGACCATTTCCATAAGCTTGCGAGATCCGCCATAAGCGCCGATTGGCAGACCGCCGCCAATGACCTTCCCCAGGCAGGTCAGGTCCGGCTGAACTTTATAAAGGGTCTGGGCGCCTCCCCAACTGACGCGGAATCCGGTCATGACCTCATCAAAGATCAGCAGGGTGCCGTGCTGGGTGCACAATTCACGCAAGTTCGACAGGTACTCATACGCGGGCGGGATGACCCCCATGTTGCCAGCCACCGGCTCGACGATGAAGGCGGCGATGTCGCTGCCGTGGGCCTCGAACAATGCCTGGGCCGCTTCCAGGTCGTTGTAGTGCAGCAGGAGGGTGTGATCCGCAACCGACTGTGGCACGCCGGGGGTTGATGGAACGCTGCTGGTGGCTTCGGAGGCGTCCCGCAGCGTCAGGACACCGCTTCCGGCTTCCGCGAGCAGGGCATCCACATGGCCGTGGTAGCAGCCAATGCATTTGACAATCTTCGTGCGACCGGTGGCAGCCCGGGCAAGACGGATCGCACTCATCGTCGCCTCAGTGCCGCTGTTGACAAACCGCAGCATCTCCATGCCGGGCAGTGCCTCGATAATGACAGTAGCAAGCTGCGTTTCTGCCTCGGTGGGGGCGCCATAGCTGGTGCCGCGACCGATGGCCTTGGACAGGGCGGCAACCACCTGTTCGTGGGCATGGCCGCCGATCAGCGGGCCGTAACTGGCGACGTAGTCGATGTACTCGTTGCCGTCGATATCCGTGATGCGGCATCCTTCGGCACTCTTGATGAAGATCGGTGTTCCGCCGACGGCTTTGAATGCGCGGACCGGAGAACTGACCCCGCCGGGCATTACCTGGCGGGCCTTCAGAAAGGCGCCTTCGGAACTGGCTGTGGTATAGGTCGTTTTTTCTGCCATAGGTGTCTTCCCGCCTTACGGCAGCGCATCTTACTGAATCTGGCGCGAGTTGCGAGACTCGCGTCACAGGATGAAGAAACTCGAAACCTCCGGGCGGGTCGGATACACTGACGCGTACGGAGGTGCCGATGGCCAAGGCTCATGTAGATCCTAACGAACTGCGGCGTTTTGCGGGGGATCTAAATCGTTTCAACAACGAGTTGCAGGGGTTGATCTCCTCCCTCCACGCCAAATTGCGCGGCTTGGAGCAGAGCTGGCGCGATCAGGAGCAGAAGAAGTTTACCGAGGCGTTCGAGCAGACCGTCAAGGTGTTGAGCAGCTTTCTGGATGCATCGCACCAGCATGTCGCGTTGCTGAACAAGAAGGCAGCGGCTGTGGAAGAATACCTGAAGCAGCGATAATCGGCGGACGGCCGGTTTACAGCCGCCACGTGGGGGCAATCGTAAATCAGCCTTTACCCATCGGAAATCGGAAAATGGCTGAATCCGCACGCGTCGAATCGATTGAGTCGCTCAAGCTGTTCAAGCGGGCGCTCTGGAAATTCCAGGAGAACGCCAGCATTGCCCTGGGCGAAGCCGAATCAGAAATTTCTCGCGTGCTGATGTGGCTGGAGGGAGAGCAGCGCACCTACTGGAACAGCGAAGTTCGCAAGCGTCAGGAAGCTGTCATGCGCGCCAAGGAGGCCTTGCGGCAGAAGCAGCTTTTCAAGAGCCCCACCGGCGGCCGCCAGTCCGATGTGGATGAACAAAAAGCGCTCCAGCTTGCCCAGCGGCGTCTGGCCGAAGCCGAACAGAAAGTCCTGGCTGTCAAAAAGTACACGCAACACCTGCGGCGGGAAATGATGATGTACAAGGGGCAGGTGCAGCGGATCACCACGGTGGTGATGGCGGATATCCCCCAGGCGGCTCATGACCTGGAAACGATCATCCAGCGGCTGGAGGCTTACGCCACTGGCGAAGGGATCACCACACCTGAAATGGCGCGATCGCAGGCGGATGACCAGCCTTCCATGCGTCGGGCGCCGTCGGAGCCCTCTGATCAACTTCCCCAGGAGAATGCTCAATCGGAATCATCCTCCTTGCAAACCCCACCGCAGGAGCCGAACCAGCCAACGGAGCAGTAAGATGGGTGTATATGAAGGCAGTGCGGGATTAATCAAGGCAACGCAGGAACTGCTGCTGCGCTGGCAGGAAACCAAATCCAACTGGCGCGATGTCGTTGCCGACCAGTTCTAGAAAAAGTACCTCCAAACCCTTGAGAAAGATGCCAAGGCCGCAGTAGCGGCGATGGATCAGATGGCAGCCTTGCTCTCGCGCATCCGCAACGACTGCCAGTGAATGACGCGGCACTACTATGCAAGATCAACTGGATCAACTCGACTCCACCTCATCCACCCAGACCTCGGGCAATACTCCCGCGACACCGCGCGATGTGCAGCGGGCAGCGCTGCGGGCGCTGATTGATCTGTCAGTTTCCGCTTCGCACGAAGAGACTCAGATTGAGCAGCAGCGACACCAGGCGTTGCAGACCGCCAAGAGCGATCTCGCTGCCGCCCGGACGGCGCTGCAAGAGCAGATCACCCAGCAGATCTCAAGGGCTCAGCAGAAACATGCTGAGCGCCTGGCACAGATCCAGCAGAAGTTTGATGAGGAGCTGAAGGCGGCAGCCGATGCCTATCAACGGGCCAGGGGGCGAGCGGATCATGATTTGCAGACGGCGGAGCAGGACATCAAAAAGCAGTTTGACCAGGCTGCCTGGCTGGCTGAGAGTGTCCATGAAGCCACCGTCGCCCAGGCGCGCGAGGATGCCAAGCTGGCCAAGAAGCAGCACGCTGAACGCATTGAGCAGCTCGATGAAATGGAAGCCAAGGCGGCTGAACTGCTGCAACTGTACGGGGTGCGTGATGCAGCTGCGCATCAGCCGCCCGCCATCACGATTGGTGATGATCCGGCCGCGGCGTACGAGCGTCACCTGGAGGGATCAAAGCAGGCATTGCGCCGGCTGGAGACGCTGGTGATTCCGCGGTTGTTCGTGGGTGTCATGCCCTGGATCGTGGGGATCCTGGTGGTCGGTCTGGCAGTGGGGAGTGTCTATATCGCCGATGGGCTGGCGGTGAACGTTTCGCGCATGGTGACGGCTGGAGGGATAGCGCTGGGGGTGTTGATTCTCGTGGGGATTGGGCTGCGGATCCTGGGGAAATCCCATGTTCGGCAGACCTATGCGCCGCTGCGTGCGGAGCTGTCGGCGGTCCGCCAGGCAGCGCAGGCGCATCTTGAGCAGCAGGCACGAGAGCGAGAAGCAAAGGTCAAGGAATCAAAGCAGAAGACGGATGCGGAAATCAACGCCCTCAAGCAGAAGTTTGCGCCGCTGCGTGCGCAGGCACGGCATCGCCATGATGAAGTGACGAGTAAGCTTAAATCGCAATACGACACTCAGACAGCGCGCTTGCAAGCCAATCGGCAGAAAATGATCGCGGAAGTGGAGGCATGGCTGAATGAGACACTGGAGGCGATTGAGCAGCGTCGGCAGCGCAAGCTACAGGAATACCAGGACCGTTATGATTCAGCCGTTGCGCAGGCGGAGTCTCAGTATACCCAGGCCAAGGTGGCGCTTCAGGAGCGCTGGGACCGGGGCCTGAGGGAAATTGCCGATCCCATTCAGCAGTCCGGTTCGCTGGATGGACGGGGGATCGTGAACTGGGAGCAGACCAACTGGCGCGAATGGCAGCCGCCCCAGCAGTTCGCTCAGAGCGTGCGGTTCGGGCAGTTCCAGGTTGATTTACAGCGCATCACCGACCAGCTTCCGCAGCAGTTGCGGCTGCCGGAAGCTTTTTCCTTGCCGGCGGGGCTGGCGTTTCCGAGGCATTCGTCGCTGCTGATCCACACGGATCGCGAA
>CAZSJB010000336.1:0-4137 GCA_964606625.1 uncultured Tepidisphaeraceae bacterium
TGCAGGGGATGCGATGCGCCAATTATCTCAACCAGTTCGCCGACGATAGCCGGTATCATGTGCGGGTATGGGTGCGCGACAATCTCCCGCCGGGTACGCGCATTGTTGCGGATAACTACACCGGGTTGGCCCATCGGGAGGGGGATCATCGGGAAGGACAGCAAGCGGACAATCTGGGCGTCTGGGTGAGAGGATATTTCTTTGCACCGCAAGCCGGGTCGTTCGAGCGGTTGCGTCGTCAGAAAATCGAGTATGTCGCTGTGGCAGATATCGCGTACGCGCGGTTTTTCAATCCTGAAGCGCGGGATGTTCCCGAGAATGAAGGTCGGCTGAAGCGGTTTCGGGAGTGGTACGAAACCCTGGACCGCGATCATGAACTGGTGTGGGCATCACGCCAGCCGGAGGAGGAGAAGTTTAACATGCATGCATTCACCAACCCCACAATCAAGGTGTACCGGCTGAGATGGGCAGAATAGCGGAACGGAAATCTTTTGCCCCGCTGCTGGTCCTCCACGGCCATTTCATCCCCACAAGCCTGTTTTTTCCGTCTTAACCCGCATATTAGGACTGTGCTGCACCGTTAACTCCGGGGAGAGGGGATGCAGCTTACCCATTTGCCCAATAAAGGGTACAATACTTCCATGCCCGAAACTCAAGCCGAACTGTTGTCCAATGCCCAGGCCATTCTTACCCGCTCGATCACGTTCGAAGAACTGCTCGAGAAACTCTCTGCCAAGGATCGAAACACCGCTGAAAAGCATCTGCTGGCCTGCCAGGCGGGTGAGGGGGGCGAACGCCATGCGGAAGTATGGCAGCGTCTGGCGCGCACCATGACGATGCTGGCGCCGCATGCGGTCAAGTTCGGCGCCGGACAGAGCATGCTCTTCTATGTCCCGGACGGGCCGTACAAGATGCAAGTCTTTGCCCTCCAGGATGCCCGCGATGGCGAAATCAACGTTTATTGCGGGAATGTACTGGAAGAGGCGATGGTCGGTAAGCTGCTCCAACCCGCATTCCGGGGGAATGATGAGGCCGAAGCCCGTCCTTACGTTATCAACGGCACGGATGAGCAGCTCATGATCGAACAACTCAGTGGTGAGGATGACCTGCCCGCGTTCAGCAAGCACCTGGTCGGCTGGAATCGTAAGGCCCTGCGCGTGAATATGCCTGCAACAGCGAGCGATGCCCAGGTAGAGATCGCCGAACAGCTATGCGCCCTGACCGCATTGAAGCTGCGTCATGACGCCTGAGAGGCGATCAGGCTGCCACGCCGCGATCGCCGGATTCCTGAATCAATCTACAACCCTATATAAAGGAGAGTCTACGAATGCTGCGTATGTCCGCGTTTGCCGATGAGATCGGCCCGAATATTGATGATCAGATCCGTGTCTGCCGCGAGAATGGCGTGACGCATTTCGAGCTGCGCGGTGTGGCCGGTAAGAACGTGCTGGATTTTGATGAAGCCCTCAAAAGCGAAATCCGCCAGAAGCTGCGGGATAATGGCATGGGGGTGATCAGCATCGGGTCGCCGATTGGCAAGGTCGCGGTGGATCAGCCGTGGCAGGATCACCTGGACCGGTTCAAGATTGCGGTGGATATGGCCGAATACTTCGGCGCGCCGTTCATCCGCGTGTTCAGCTACTATCCCGCCGGCGGGGAAGGTAAGGGGGATGTCTCCGTGCACCGTGAAGAGATCATCCGCCGTTTCCATCAGAAGGTGGAGTACATCGCCGATCGTCCCGTCGTCATGGTTCATGAGAACGAAAAAGGGATTTACGGCGATATCGGCAGCCGCTGCGAAGACCTGATGCGCACGATCAACCATCCGAAGCTGCGGGCTGCGTTTGACTTTGCCAACTTCGTACAGTGCAAGGAAAACCCGCTGGACAACTGGCCGCTGCTCAAGCCCTACACCCAGCATATCCACATCAAGGATGCGCGCATGTCCGACGGCAAGGTCGTCCCCGCGGGTGAGGGCGACGGGCATCTGCCCGAAATCCTGAAGGATGCCTGGGACAGTGGGTATCGCGGATTCCTCAGCCTCGAGCCTCACCTGAAGGTGGCGGGCCACTCGCACGGTGAAACCGGCGAAGAGCTGTTCAAGGTCGCAGCCGATGCGCTGAAGAAGGTCTGCCGCGAGATCAACGTCCCGCTGGCGGGAGCGTAATCGCCATCCGCAAATGCCCTCACCGCAGAGGCGCAGCCGATGCCTGGCCAGCGTGCAGAACATCATCCAGGGAGGGATGAGCCTTGCCTCCCAGGATGGACGGAGGACCGTATCTGCCGGTATGTTCTGTCGCATCTGCATGGCACTGCATGCGTCTCTGCGGTGAGTTTCTCATGCCTGTACTTCATGTTCCCATGATGCAGACCGGGACCTGGCCGGCTCAGCCGCCCGCGTTCATGCGGGTTGAGCCGGCTGCATCGCTGCTGGTGCCGCTGGCAGGGGGGCGGCAGGGACAGGTGATTGCCGTTCGCCCCGGGGGGACGCGCGTGCGCATCGGTGAGATGCTCACCGAAACCGCTCCCGAAGTGGGGCATATTCCCGTCGCTCCCATAGCCGGAACACTAGCGAACGCCCAGCAGGTCATCCTTGTCGGAGGGGCCCATGTGCCGGCTGTTACGCTATACCAGACGGCAACGCCCTCGCAGGTTGACAAGCTGGTTACTTCCTCTGCAGCGCCAACCGCCGATCGACCCTATGCCGATCGTCTCGATCTGACGCGCGAGGACCTGCCCCGGTTCATCGATCATCTTCGGCGCGGAGGAATCCAGGCGGATCGCCGCACTTCGCCGGACCTGATCGCCCAGTTGTTGATGGTGCTGCGACGGCCGGTGGATACGGTCCTGTGCAATCTGCTCGATGCGGATCCGCCGTTGCGCTTGCTGGCGAACATCGCGGTGCATGCCCCCCGGGAGCTGGTCCATGCGGTCGCGGCGCTTCGCGGCGTTTGTGGTGCAAGCTCAGCCGCGATCGTCATCGATGACACCACTCCGGGAAGTTGGATGACCGAGCTGCGTGCCGCTGCCCGGTCTGCGCGGGTGCGGATCATCAGCCTCACCAACGACTATCCGCAGTTTGATCCGACGATGCTGGTGCATCGGCTGTTCCAGCGGCGTTTACGACCCAATCGCCTGCCGGTGGAGCAGGGCGTGGTTCTGCTCGATGCGGCGGCGGCGGTCGCTGTCGGGCAGTGGCTGATCGATGGCCAGCCGATGTCCACCGTGCCGGTAGGCATCTTTGACCATGTGCATGGTGAGCACCATTACGCGCATGTGCCCCTCGGGACGACGGTTGACACCCTGCTGACTGCCCTGGAGGTGGATATCCAGCACACCACCCTGCGCACCGGCCAACTGCTGCGCGACCTGCCGGTTGCCGGTGATCATGTCTTGGCGGGGGGAGAACTGATCTTGCATGTATTGCCGCTGGAATCGCGTCCAGCCGTTGATCCCTGCATTCGCTGTGGATGGTGCACCCAGGGTTGCCCCACCCGGATTCAGCCAGCAGGTCTGCTGGATGCCGCCCAGCGAGAGGATCTGGCGATGGCTGACCATTACGGGCTGGAATCCTGCATTGAATGCGGTATCTGCATGTGGGTCTGCCCGTCCTACCTGCCACTGCTGGAGGGGATCCGTGCCTTGAAGGAGATGCGAACCGCAAAATAAGGGGCCCAGGGGCAAGACAGGGCATCGGCTGAGCATCAGGTCTGGTGCCTCATTGCAGCGTTTGTCGGGCAAGGGCATGCGTCATATACTCGCGCTGCACTACGGATACTGAATCACTGACAACGGATCATCACTCATGAAAGTCTTACTGATCGGAAGCGGCGGACGGGAACACGCGTTGGCTTGGAAACTGGCGGATTCGCCGCGATGCACCGCACTTTACGCCGCGCCCGGGAACCCGGGCACAGCCCAGGTTGCGGAAAATCTCCCGATAGGGGTCATGGAGTTCGACAAGATTGTTGAATTTTCCAAGTCGAACCAGATCGACCTGGTCGTGGTTGGCCCGGAAGATCCTCTGGCAAGCGGGCTGGCCGATCGCCTCACCAGCGAGGGGATCAAGGTGTTTGGTCCGTCGCGCGACGCCGCCCGGATCGAGGCGGACACGTGGTTTGCCAAGGAGCTGATGCG
>CAZSJB010000337.1:0-4126 GCA_964606625.1 uncultured Tepidisphaeraceae bacterium
CAACAACCGGCTGATCGGCGGCGGGGCGTTCAAGCTCGCGTCGTGCCCGACCGAGCGGCCGAATATCTGGGGCTGGACGCATTGCCCGTATGTCGGGGATGTCGTTGAGGACAATATCTTTGAGGATTCCGGCGGCGCAATGTTGGGAGTGGAATACGGTCCGCCGATCAAGACCACTCGTGGCCGCACCTATCGCGCCGGTAGCTTCCGCAACAATGTCTTTCGCTATACAGCCGATGCGCTGAACACGCGTAACTTCAAACGGCATGAAGGGCAGTTGCCTGCCATGACGGTCAGCGATCCCGGCGGGCTGGATCCGGCGGATACTGACCTGGCCTTCGAGAACAATGTCGCGCAGGCGCCACCGGGACAGGACGTTCAGGCCGCCGTGCAGGTGCGCAGCGCGACACTCAACAGCCAGCCGCTTGTCGATCAAACGATCCCGTTACCTGTTCAACCCTTGCCCATGGATGCTGGCGGAGGAGCGCAATGAAATACCTGGCCTGGCTGTGCGTGATGCTCGGATGCGTGTCGATGGGATTCGGTGACGAAGCCGCGCCCGATGCGGCGCTGTCAGCCCAGATCAAAGGCGAGTACCTCGGGCAGGATGGGCATGATTACGTGCAGAAATCACCCGCGCCCGGGCCGAATGATATCCAGGATCTGCACATTCGCCTGACCAACCTGCCGGCTGACGATGCGATCGTGTCGGCCCTGTTCATGCACCAGGGAGGTGGCCAGTGGGCGTATGAGCATCCCTGGGGGCCGTGGAAGGCGCACCTGATCCGTGAGGCGGGATCCACAACCGCCGATGTCTTCTGCGAACCGTCGCATGATGAAGAGCACTTCGGCATCGATGCCCGCATCGTCTTTGCCAGCGGCCGTGTGGCAGCGTTCAGTTTCGATGGTGGCAAGAGCGATTCGCGTCTGCTGATGCCGCACGTCGGCTTAAAGCTGGAATGGATCGGCCAGGACGGTCATGACCGCACCGGCACAACTGAGAGCGTCGGCCCGGACGGGTATGAGGATGTGCGCATCGTCGTCAGCGGGATCGGCACGCGCAGTGAGATCCGCAAGCTGCGGATCGGGCGCGAAGCTGGGCGCGGTTGGGAGTATGGCCGCAATCCTCAGCGCGACATGAACGCCGAGCTGCTGCTCGATCCGGAGGACAAGAGCAGAGGGATCCTGTACCTCAGCCCCGACAGTGACCTGGCGGGACAGACACTGACGTTCACGATCGAATACGCCAATGACATGACCGACCAGGCAACGCTCGTTGCCCAGGATACGGATCCGAAAAAGCCGATGCCATCGGCTGAGCCGGTGCAGCTGGAGTGGATCGACCTGCAAACTGAATGGCTGGGCCAGGATGGAGCCGACCGCACCGATCGTGGCGATATACATGTGGCGATCGACGGTCTTCCGGAGGGGGAGATCGCCGTCGTCGCTCTCAGCAATACCGGCGGCTACTGGGTCTGGCCGGATGAGGTTCCGGCTGACTTTTATGTTCCCCAGCCGAATGAGGAAACCTATGCCACGCTGCCCATCGCCGTTGACGACGCCGATGGGCGCCTGCACCTGTACTTCCAGCCGTTCCGCGATGAGCAGGGGGGGGAGATGTTTCTTCGCATCCGCTTCGTGGACGATCATACCGTGGCGGGATCATTCCCCGGCGGAAGGGCTGATCCATTCATCCGCGGCCCACTGCCCAATGACAAATCGATCACCGCCAATCCCGGCGATGACCTGCACGCGCTGGTGAAGGAATACGGCAAGATCACCCTTGCCCCCGGGCAACATACCCTCAACCGCCCCCTGGAAATTGATCAGCCGGTGACCCTCACTGGCCCGCGCGATGCTATCCTTTCCTTTGAACAACCCGCCGATGCTGAACCGTGGACGTACGCCATCCTCATCAAGGCCTCCAATGTCACACTGGACGGCTTCACCCTCCGCGCGATGGACCACATGCGCTTCTCCGACCACTGGATGGACTCCTCCGCTTTTATCAAGGCCTCCAATCGCGGGTTTGAGCAGGGGCTGAAGCGTGACAACCTCGTCGCCAATATCGTCATTACCAATATGGACATCGACCTGGGCGCCGTGACGCCCGGAGACGATCCGAAGAATCCGAAATGGGCATTGGATCTGTTTCATGGTGAGAGCGCCACCAGTGGAAAGATCACGCATAACCGCTGGCGGGGCGGGACGATCGACGTGAATTATGGGCCGTGGCTCCTTGCCGACAATGTTTACCTGGGTGCGCCCGAGCACACCCAGTCACCGGCTGCGTTTGCCGCCCACTGGAGCCACGACATTACCGTCGAGCGCAATGTGTTCGAGCAGCGGGCACCTCATGGCAAGCAGTGGCGGCTGTTCTGCATGAACCAGTTTGGCGACCGGGTCTTCGTCCGCGATAACCGCGCCCATGTCGGGATGTTTGATGATGACGCGATCGACAATCCCAACATGCCCGAGATCCTGATCACCGAAAGCTATCGGCTGTACTTCGAGGGTCGGCCGAAGGGAATCACCAACGGCGGGCGGGTTGTTCATGTGCCGTACCTCCAGTACGGCCAGGCGCGGCCGGGCACGGTCGTCTCGGTCATCAGCGGCGAGCACGCCGGCGCCTGGCGGCGAATCGCCCAGCCGATCAGCGAGACCGCCTACCTGCTGGAAGCGCCGCTGCCCGAGGGCGACTACGACATCCACATCGCCCATGGGTTTACCGATGGTGCGTTTGAGCGCAATGAAGTCGATAACCGCAACGGCCGGTCGGTCGTCATTCTGCTGGCTGGCAATCACTGGAACTTCAAGGTGATGGATAACAACCTGCTGGGTGGCGGGGCCTCCATCCTGGTGGATTGTTGTCCGACCGAGCAGCCGAGCCTCTGGGGCTATTCTCACACGGTCATGTTCGATGTGGTCTGCGAGGGCAACCTGCATCTGGACTCGCTGGGCGGGACAGAAATCGATGTGCACTCGACCGAGTGGGCCAAGACGTTCGCCGGCCGGACATATCTCACCGGCGCCTATCGCAATAACGTCTTCATGTGGACGCCCGAGGCGCTGGCGGCGATGCAGGGCCCGCGCCAGGTCGAAACGCCGCCGAAAGCGCTGCGCGTGGGGCGGCGCAGCTTCAATGTGCCCGAGCAGATGAACCTTATCGTGAAAGGCAACGTGATCGCTCTGCCCGAGGGCGTCGATCCCGGGCAGAATTACGAATTGCGTCATGGCATGATCAACGGTGAAGTCATCGTCGAGCGCCTCGGCTCGCTGCCGCCAGCCAGCAAGAAGCAGTAGCTCGCCTTCTGGTGTGGCATATCCATTGAAGGCACAGCTGACTGACCATCGACAGCCGCATGTTTTTTCCCACTGGGATGACAGGGGGCGACAGGCAGGCTGACTCGTTGACCCGGCAGCAGTAATCCGCAAGCCGGCTGCACTTAAATCCACGGGCGGTTACACTTTTTTCGGTCTCCGTCATACCATGATCCGCATGCCAAAAGTGCGCGGGCGTAGCTTGGTTCGCAGTCTCATCTGGATAGCCGTACTGGCAGTGGTCATCGCAGCCGGGGTCTGGGCGGTTGTGCGATTCACCACTCCCACCCTCAGTGTCACCGAAGCCGTCGAAGGTCCGGTCGTACAAGCCTTTTACGCCACTGGAACCGTCGAGCCGGTTAAGGAATACCCTATTCGCGCCAACCTCGCGGCGATCCTGACAGAAGTGACGGTGGATAAGGGTGACCGCGTGACCAAGGGGCAGGTGGTTGCCCGCGTGACCGATCCAGAAATGCGGTTTCGCCACGATCAGGCCCTGGCTGATCTGGAAGAAAAACACCGCCTCGCCGATGAAAAGACCTCTCCGGCGCTGGCTGAGTTCGAGACGCGCATTGTCGGTACGCGAGAACTGCTGGCGATTGCCGAGCGGGAGCGTGATCGCGTCGCCCGGTTGATCGAAAACAACGCCGCCTCGCCAACTGATCTGGATCGGGCGATGGATCGCGTGCAGGAGTTGCGCACCACCATCGCTTCCCTGGAAGCGCAGCGCGAGCGCACGCGGCTACAGCTTCAGAAGGATGTCGCTGTCGCCGAAGCCGCCCTCAAAATCGCCCAGTGGAACCTC
>CAZSJB010000338.1:0-248 GCA_964606625.1 uncultured Tepidisphaeraceae bacterium
TCGATCTTGTTCTTCTTGAACAGAAATCCGACGCCGCCGGTGAGGCTTTGGACGATCTCTTCCTTGCGCTTCATCAGGGCGCCCAGGTCAACCGATACATCACCCACCTTGATGCCATGCCGGGCCAGCCCTTCGCGGGCCTCGACCAGCTTGTCCGTCGAATCCAGCAGCGCCTTGGAGGGAATACAGCCGATATTCAGGCAGGTGCCGCCGAGATTCTCCTTCTCAACACACGCCACCTTCATTCC
>CAZSJB010000338.1:258-4098 GCA_964606625.1 uncultured Tepidisphaeraceae bacterium
ATGACGACAAGATCGTATTTCTGTTCTGCCATAGAAAGATGATTCTATGGAAAGGTAGGTCCGTTGTCAGTTATTCATTGTCCGTTGTACGTTAAAGCACCGCATCAAGCAGGCTGGGGAGGACAGTGCGTGCGTCAAAGTATGTCTCAGCCAGATGACGGGCCGCGCGGGCATGTTGTTGATGATTGGCAGCGATGGTGTTCAGGGCCGCTGCGGCGTCGTCGGGGGTGCTGGCGGCGAAGAGGCCTTCGCCGGTGGGCAGCCAGTGCTCAAAACCGGTCGGCTGGGTGACGACCGGGCGACCGGACGCCAGATAAGCGGCGCTGCGGTCGCTGAACCAGCCGGAGGGCACTTCGGTGTAGATCTCCTTGGCGACGGTGAACTCGCCGGCAGACTGCTGGATGAACTGTTGATACGCTTCGCAGCTCAAGGTCGCCCGCTCGGGATTGGCAATCCGCCAGCCGCGATCGCGGAACCGCCGCTGGGTATCGCGGGGCATTTCCTGCATGGCAAGGGTCATTTCCCATGGAACACGGCGTGGCAGGTCGATCATCTGTTCCCACTGCATGGACTTGCTGCTGTGAAGCCGACGGCCATTAAAGGTGAGGTGGCGGTCATCGGCATGCTCCCAGCGGCCGAGGGTGGTAAATGCCCTGGAATCGACGGGAATAACCGGCCAGTGCTCCAACGCAACTGGCTGATGGGTGGGGATCCAGTCGATGCCGTGGGTCGGCAGGGGGCAGTGGGATGTGCCGATCAGGCGACCATAGGTGGCGGCGGCATCAAAGCAGCGATAATAGTCCCCCAACTGTGCATCCTGCTGCATCCGGAGCTGCGTATACCCTGGGTCGGTATCGATCACAGCCGTTCGGCGGAGGCGTGGCCAGTCCTCGCGCAAGGGCGTGACACCACTGACACACAGGAGCAGGTCTGCGCGCCGCAGCAGGTTATGCAGTTCGCTGCGTGACAGGCCGTAATAGCGATCCTCAAAATCGCTGTAATAGCAGTATCGCAGTGGCAGGCCATAGCGGACAAAGGTGTGTTCGAGATAGGCGCGGCCGTAGGTACTGTCAGCCGAGCTGGTTTGGGTGGTCGGATCGTACGGCCATGCCCATCCGGCAGAGTCCTCATAAAACCAGACCTCATGCCCCAGCGCATGAAGCCCCAGCAGATAATTCAGATGATGCCACGTCATTCCCCCCAAGGGGAACCCCACGATATACCCGCCAACGAGAATGGTAAGCCTGGTCTGCATCAATTGGGGCATGGGCGCCATGCCCATGCAGGAATGGGCACATTAGCTATTGCATGGGCAGGGCGCCCGTGCCACGTTCGGAAAAAATTGCTTCGATCATTGCAGGCAGCACCCGGTCTGCTGCAAGTTACTCACGTGCAACCGCATACGCCGCCTGGCGATGCTGCGAATAGTTCGCCCGTACCTCCTGCAGGGCGGCAACCGCCTGCTCCATCGTTTCAAACGCCATCAAGCCTTCGCCACTGGGGAGATATCGGCTCCAGCCGGTGTCCTGGACAACGGCAGGGCGGCCGGCTGCCAGGTAGCAGGCGGTCCGTGTGCTGAACCAGCCGCTGCGCGTGGCGACGTACACATTCTTGGCAATGGACCACTCACCCGCGGATTGGGCAATAAACTGCCGATAGGTCTCGGGCGTCTGGCTGACGCGGCGCCCATCGATCAGCCGCCAGCCATCGGCACGAATGCGGTCGGAGGGCTGATGATGCCCGCCCACTGCCAGCGCCAAGGGCACATCCGTGCAGCGCGGCAGGGTGCAAAACCTCTCATATTCCGGCGCTTTTGCGTCATATTTCACGCCGTTGTGAATCAGATCGCCGCCAAAATAGCTCCAGCTCATGACGGTGGTGAACGGGGCGTCCGGAGGCAGGGGCTGATCCCGAATCTCCGCCCATTGTGACAAGGTGACCACCGGCCGAGTGGTTCGCCACTGCAGTCCAACATGCGGGATAAGACAATCTTCGGCATGGACGTTCTCGGCGTAGGTCAGATGCACATCATGCTCTCGCACTTGCTGAACCCAGCGCTGGACATGCTGAGACCAGGTTGGCTGGGTGTGCATGACGATCTGGTTGTAACCGGGATCGGTATCGAGAAAGACGGTGCGCCCCCGGGGATTGAACGACTCGGGAATGAAGCAGGCCCCGCTGACATTCAGGAACAGATCCGCCGAGCGGGCAATCTCATCAAACTGCTGGCGCGACATGCCAAAACTGTGGTCATGCAGGTGCACATAGTGCCAGTTGTCTGAAAGCTGGGGGGCATGCTGCTCGAAAAAATCCGCAATAAATCGCACACTGCCTGTGGGATCCTCCACCGCGTAGCCCTTGAAGGGGTCCAGCGGCCACGACCAGGTATCCTCGTGGTAATAGACCTCATGCCCCAGCGCCACCAGTCCCAGCAGATAATGGAAATAATCCCATGCCACCCCGCCCAGCGGATACTGACCTACCATGCCGCTGACGATGATGCGGAGCTTTTCAGAGGGCAAACGCATGGTTCAAAAGGGCGCGGGTGGTAATGGATGACGATTTTTGGCCATGCCATGAGATTAGTTGGGCTGGCAGGTCCGATGATGCTGCCACCTGCGTCTGATCATAGCATGGCAGGACAAGAGAGCGTGGGATATCTACTCAATGATAAACTCGCTGGAGATGGTGCTGATGGTATCGCCGTGCCGCTTGGAGGGCGTGACGATCTCGATGAAGGATTCGGCCACATGGGGGGTGAAGGGGGTGGGCTCGATCTTGGAAACCGACCGTACCAGGTGAACACCGCCGATTCCCAGGCCGCGGGTTTCCTTGTACTGGGCGGCTGCCGCGGTGCGGCGAGCGGGAATGATGATCTGCTGCGTTTTGGCATCGATGGCATAGTAGGTGGTTTCACAGGTGGCGGAGAGCATATCGGCGTTCATGGCAAAGCGGTCGCTGCGCGATCGGTTGGTGCCGATGACATCCACAAGCACGTAGAGGATGACCTCCGGTTCGCCGCCGCCAATCAGCAATCCGGCATGGCGGGCATGCATCTCCAGGGCGGCCCGCAGATAGGCCAAGTCACCGTGCGTCGAGACATTGTGGGTGGCGTAATGGGGATTGATCAGCCAGTTGATATTGCCCCCGATGCCGGAAGTCTGCGTGCGGGTGTCGTCCACGCTAATGGCGTCGTCCGATGGCGCCACCCGGATGATGTTCCCGGCGTAGTCATTGATCGAGGCGTTCAGGCCCACATTCTGCAAGCCAGGCGGTGTAAACGTGCCGCCCCCATCCTGGGCGATGCTTTCAATGACAATCTGCACACGACGGCCGACAAGCTCGCTGAAATCAATCTGGGAGATGGATTGCCGCACCGCTCCGGCTACAACACGCTGCTCTTCGTCGAAGCGCTTGCCGCCCCCGTGCGTGGGAATTCCCCGGAATACGCCACACCCACCAAGCGTGGTGAACATCAGAAGCAGGACAATGAGCTGAATCCACTGGATGGCGCGCACTTTCACCTCAACCGGACAGGGCCGGCTTATGTCTTATGTTCTATCGGCAGGAAACAATCCAGCGACGTAATTTGACGTCAGGCGGATCCAATCCCATGGAAAGGCAGGATGCGAACCTGTTGGGTGTGCGCAAAAGAAAAGCCCGGATCGAATGATCCGGGCTTTTTGATTGTCTGATCTTTGACAAGTGAATAGTCGGAAGCCATCTGCCAGCATTACTGCGGGCATTTTTGAGATTCAGCATCTCGAACGAGGCTGTGCTGACATTTTTCTCTCCCGGATCGCTCCGGGTCGAGTTCTAAGTAATCCCTTAGAAAGGAGG
>CAZSJB010000339.1:0-4090 GCA_964606625.1 uncultured Tepidisphaeraceae bacterium
TGCACTTCTCCATCACGCCGCGCATGCGGACCGTGACCTGCGGGTTGAAGACCATCTGCTTGATCTTGTCCACCGAGGCACGCTGCTGGGTGTCGGGCATCCCTGCCCAGGGCATGGCAAAACGCCCGCTGCGCGGATCTTTCGAATGCCAGTCAAAGTAGTTGAACCGGCGGACCTTGTACGGACAGTTGTTCGAGCAGTAGCGCGTCCCGATGCACCGGTTGTAGACCATGACGTTCAGGCCTTCGGTGTCGTGGGTGGTCGCGGCCACGGGGCAGACACTTTCGCACGGCGCGTTCTCGCAGTGGACGCACATCATGGGCATGTGCACGACCTGCGGATTCGGATCCGCAGCCTTCTGCTCGGCGGTGTCGCCATGGCCCTTGAAGTAGCGGTCAATGCGCAGCCAGTGCATCTCGCGGTTGCTTGCGACGTTTTCCTTGCCAACGATCGGGACGTTGTTTTCGGCCTGGCACGCCAGCACACAGGCGTTACAGCCGATGCAGGCGGTCATGTCGATAGACATGCCCCAGGCATGCGGCTCGTTGAACTGATGGGGCGGCTGATAAAGCTGTAGCTCGACCGTCTTGTGATAGCCCTCGGGCTCGAAGATACGGGGACCGTGCGCCTGGTAATCAGCGAACGTTCCCTCCCGGATGATCTTGCCACTCTGATTTTTGACGCCGACGCGCTTGGTTACGCCATAGTCGCCCACTTCGTCCAGCATGTGATGATGCTGGGTCGTCACGAGCTGGTGGCTGCCACCACGCTTGATGACCGATGCTGCCCTTGCGGCGTACATCGTGCGCGTGGTGCGGATCGGATAGACATTGAATCCGACGCCACTGCCGACGTTTTGAGCAATCTGCCGGCCATAGCCCAGCGGCAGGGTAAGCACGCCGCGCGGCTGGCCGGGAAGGATGTACACCGGGATGTCGATCGAGTTTTCGCCGGTATTGATGGTGATCAAGTCGCCATCTTTCACACCCAGGGATCGAGCATCCAGAAGATTGATCAGAGCAGCGTTGTCCCAGGTCAGCTTGGTAATGGGATCGGGCGCTTCGAGCAGCCACCCGTTGGTGGTGAAGCGGCCGTCGTAGACGCTGTAGTCGGGCATGAAGCGCAGCTCAAACCCATCGTTACCGGGAGCTGCGATCTGACCGAAAGCGGCGCCCTGGGCCTTGGCTGCGACCGGCTGCCAGGCCGTGCCTTCGACAATGCCTTCATGCAGGGCCCGTCGCCAGGCGCGGTCAAAATCGGCATCCTGGATGATGTCGCGCATGGTGCGGCGAACGATCTCCATGCCGGTGGTTTCAGATTCTTCCAAGAGCCGAGCCAGCACTTCGATACGGCTGCGGCCATCGAACAGGGGCAGAATCAGCGGCTGGGCGATACTGATGCTGCCGTCCCACGCACGGGCATCATCCCAGGTTTCCAGGTAATGGGCCTGGGGGATATGCCACTTACAGCCGCGGGAAGTTTCGTTGGCGTACAGGCCCAGGTGAATGCTGTTGGGAACCTTCGCCAGGGCATCCGCGAAAGCGAGATCGGCGGGGGCATCGTACGACGGATTGCCGCCAAGGATGAGCAGCGTCTGAACACGGCCTTCCTGCATGGCCTTAGTCAGTTCGGCCAGTCCTTCGACGTTGCCCGGGCGATCGTCGGCGGGATCGGGGAGCATTGCGACGGTGTTGCCGATCGCTCCAAGCTGGGCGTTGATGGTAAAGACGATGGCTTGCAGATCAGCCGGGGCGTAGGGGCTGACGGTGACGACAGCATTGGTGCCGGCTTGCTGCAGATCGGCGGCTGCGCGCTCGACCCAGGCCTGTTCGGCGTCTTCCAGCGACACCTCGCCGCCACCCATGCCCAGCCGTGCAGCCAAGGCTGTGGCAACGGCGATCAGCCGCGAAGGACGAATGGGCAACCGCTCGTCCGATACTGATCCGGTGATGCTGAAGACCGTATCCGCCATATACATGCGGCTCATGCGGCCTTGATCCGCACTCTTGCGGTTTTTCACCCAGTCGTTGGCGTATCGCAGGCTGGCGGGGTGGGTCGGTGCCAGGAAGTCATCATCAAAGCTGATGATGATCTGGGCTTTTTCCAGCATTAATTGCGGACGCAGCGCCTGTCCGAAGACCTGGCGCGTGGCGGCTCGCTGATTGTCTGTGTTAACCGGCTCGTAGTCGTACCAGCGGGCCTTGGGGAACACTTCCGCAAGACGCTTGCGCAGGCGGTCAAGTGTTGGCCCTGTGCCACCGCTGTTGAGGATGGCGAAGCCTGCACCGCCGTTTTGTCTGGCTTGGGTGCGCAGCTCCTCAAAGGCTGCATCGAAGACATCCCATTGGACGACTTCAGGATTTTCTCCGCGAAGATCCCATACCCCGCGGCTGCGCATCGGATCGTACAGTTCCAGCACGCTTGCCTGGGCGAAGGAGGAGGAAGCCCCCAGCTTTCCATTGAAGGTGCGGGCAAATGGGTGGGATGGATTGCCTTCGATCTTGATGGGCCGGCCGTCGAAGCTCTCAGCCAGCACGCCGGTGGCGGCTCCACCGAGTTCGAAAGTCGTGGCGTAATACTCCTCGACACCGGGGATGCGATCCTCCGGGCGGCTGACAAATGGCGCCAGCACTTCCTTGGGCCAACGACGGCAACCCGAGAGGGTCATCCCCGCCAGCCCCATCGACGCAGCCATCAGCTTCATGAAGCGACGGCGCGAGACCGACAGGACGGCTTTTGGGTCATACCCCTGAAATTCCTGCTCGATTTGCGCCTGCACCTCGGGCGATTCAGCCAAGTGCTCGAGGCTGCGCCAATAGCTCAAGCCGGATTGTGGATCGTTCGGGGTCATGGGATCGTTCGTTATCCGTTGTCCATTGTCCGCCCTATGCGGTGATCAGCAGTAACTGATATCTGCCAGCATCCAAGCGGACCAAATACACCATTTATCTATGACACGTCGAGCAGCTTTCCATGAAATCCGCGTCGCGGATCTGGTACAGCTCCTTGAGGCGCTGGCCCAACTCGAGCTGCGCCTGCTCTTCATTGTCGTAGTGAGCAAATTCGGGATGATCGGTCGCCTTCCAGGTCATGTTGGTGACCTGATCGCGCGGACGGAGGTACTTCTCCGGTTCGCGGTGACAATCCAGGCACCACGCCATGCTCAGCTCTTCAGCCTGCCAGACTTCCTCCATCTGGTCGACTCGCCCGTGACAGGTGACACACCCGACACCCTTGTTCACGTGGGCGGAGTGATCGAAATAGGCGAACTCCGCCAGGTCATGCACTTTCACCCATTCGATGGGTTTGCCGGTGGCCCAGCTTTCGCGGACCAGGGCGAGGTTGGCGCTGTCAACATGGATGTTGGTATGGCAGCTCATGCAGGTCTGAGTGGGGGGGATCGCCGCCATGGCTGCCGTCTCCACGGTGGTGTGGCAGGTTCGGCAATCCATACCCAGCTTGCCGACATGCAGCTCATGGCTGTAGGGGACGGGCTGCTGCGGCATGTAGCCGACATCAATGGTCTTGGGGCTGAAACCCAGTCCGACGACGACCGGCACATACAGCCCGCCGCCGACGGCTGCGACTACCGCCACAGGCAGCAGATAGTTGGCCCATCGCGGGAAGGTAAATCGCTTTGCCTGGCTGCTTTCCATAGTTTGCCAATTGCGGATCAACGCACGCAGTTACAACTCCCGTCCCTATGCGCAGGCGCGCCGGGAGCATCAACGCACCGACATAATGCGGAATTATCGTCAGCCGTCAAACATTAATGACGTGAGGCAATTGGTCGCACCTGTTTACAGATGAGATTGCCTGTAACGGCTGGCTCCAACAGGAATGAGGCCGGGATTATCGGCTGTTGAAAACAGTCCGTCCCGGCCTCAGTCCTCGTTGAGGTTCATGGAGAACTCGTTTACCGCAGGCGCGTATCGCTGTTGCTGATGCCGCGCAGCGCCAGGTTCAGGGCATCGACGTTGCTGGCGAGGCGCTTGGCTTCGTTGACGTCGATGATCTGCTTCTGGAACAGCTCGGTCAGGTGCTGGTCGAAGCTCTGGCTGCCCGATTCGCGGTTGCCGACGGCGCCTTT
>CAZSJB010000340.1:0-4090 GCA_964606625.1 uncultured Tepidisphaeraceae bacterium
GCGAGTCGCGCATCATCTCCTGGTCATCGCAAACAAGTATGCGAGCCATTCAAAATCCTCCGTGATTGGTCGCCGCGTGTGTCATATCCTGATCTCAAATCGCGCACCGCCCTCCGGACGATTGGTGACGCGAATCGTCCCGTCATGGGCTTCAACGATACGGTGCACAATGGCCAGGCCAAGGCCCGTGCCGGTGTCCTTGGTCGTGAAAAACGGGTTAAAAACGCGATCCAACACCTGCGTCGGTATGCCATGACCTTCATCGTCTACCGTGATGATGAATTGGCGCGCCTCATTGGCATCAGTGGACGCAGCTGCATGGATCATGATGCGGCCACCGCATTCCATCGCGTCGACCGCATTGAGTACCAGATTCAGAATTGCCTGTGACATCAGGCGCTCGTCGATCTCGGCGGGTATGGGGCGGTTCACGTGCAGATCACAGGCGATCTGGTTATCCACCAGCCGCTGGCCCGCCAACTCCACCGCATGTTCGATGACATCCGCCAAATCGACCCGTGAAATACTGGGGCGCATTTCGCGAGTAAACTCCAGCACCTGGCTGACCAGGGATTCCAGATGCTGTACCCCCGCCCGAATCTTCTGCACGGTTGCAGCAGATTCGGGGCGGTCGGCAACATCGCGGGCAAGCATCGAAGCATATAGCTGGATGCCACCTAGCGGATTGCGAATTTCATGCGCAATGCCGGCGGCCATCTCGCCCAGTGCTGCCAGCCGATTACGGCGTTCCAGCATGCGGTTCTTTTCCGACAGCTCGTCGCGGAGGCGGGCGACGGTCTGCTCGAGACGCTCATGCGACTGTTGGAGTTTCTCGGTCACCTCGCTATAGGCAAGAATGATCCGCCCCAGCTCCTCGATGCGATGAGCCGCAGTGGAATGAGATTGTTCAGGAACGAGTGTCACGCCGGGATTCAATCTTCAAACCAGAAACTGTTCGAGTCAGGTTCCCTTGAGATCCAACGATGACTGTCGCTGGCCATAAGCTGCCGCCGCATAGGTTCGATTGACCTGGCTGGCAGCGCGCGCCTGGTTGATCTGCTTGCCGAGGTTAAGTTTGCGCTGCTGGAGCACCAGGGCGTCATTGCGATCAGCTGTGGTGATCTGCTCAAGCAGGCGACGCGTTTCGCTCATGGCGCTGTCTGCGCGATGACGGGTCTCGGGAGGCAGGCGGTCAACGTAGTTCGCCCAGTCACGGCGCACCGGGGCAATGGTGCGCTCCAGCACCGAGAGCATATCCAGGATCTGCTGACGAGCGCCCAGCACTTCCAGAAGCTGCTCGGTCCGTCCCTGCTGAACGTGCTCGTGCTGCAACTCGGCCAGGCGCGCCAGGCGCCGGTAAAGCACGACCTGCTCTTCGAGCGATTCGATGACATTGTCCTGCTGCATTCTCCGACTCCCGTGGAATTACCACATGCCTGCGTCACTGGTCCATTTCAACCACTGCTCCCAGTACTGCTTGGGCATGGCAAACGACCCGTCGGTAAACGCCTCAGGTGGCATGCGACGCAGCAGCCACTTGGCACGTTCGTTGGCAGTCTTGGCCTGCTCCATGCGGCCAAGGGCACAGTTGGCATTGACAATTTGGACATATGCCGCCAAGGCCGAAGGATCATCCTGGTATCGGAAAGCGGCAATGTCGTAGAGACGAATCGCCTCCTCGTACTCACCCAGGTCATACTGGCAATCAGCACGATAAAAATGGGCAAGTCGCAGATAGAGCTTGTCGATTTCGCGGGCCGGCGCATGCGTGCGATACCAGTCGATCGCTTGATCGTACAGAAGCCGCGCCTTGGATAGCCGCTGTCGGCGGGCGGCAGTAGCTTCGCTGGCGTCAACAACCGCATCAGCAGGATTCAGTGAGACGAGCTGAACATCGAGCAACTCGGCACTCTTGCGATAGCTGTCGGCCATGAGGAACAGCATCTGCCCCATGCGCTCATCGTTGGGATAGCGCTGCGTCCACTCTTCCAGCTTGGCAACGGCTTCTTCATACCGCTGAGTTCGGAAGTAGAGCTGGGCCAGCTCAAAGAGGGCCTGGCGGAACTCCTCGGCTTCAGGAGTCATGAGCGGGTTATTCTCAATGACGCCCAGGAGAACACTTTCCGCCCGACGGTACGATTCCGGACCCTGTGCAATATAAGCTTGGGCCAGCGGCACAGCGCTCTTGGCGGCAGCGAGACTCTTGGGATAGCGGAACTGGTTCCGCTGATAGGCATCGATGGCTTTGTCGAGCATGCCCGCAGCCTGGAAGGCCCGGCCCAGCCGCAGCAGTGCGTCGGGTGCGAGCTTGTCGTCAGGTCGCTCAGCCACGAAGAGCTCGAGGGCCGCGATCACGCGGTTCATGTCGCCTGCCTGATCATACAGATCGACGCCCTTCCACATCGCATCGGCGTATCCCACGTCGTCCGCCAGGGTGAGCAGCCGCGAGTGCGCCACCAGGGCATCACCGGCACGAATACGATAGTCACGTGCCTGCTGCTGACGCTTGACGCGTTCAGCGGGCTTGAGATCGGCGAGAGTGGAGGCAATCTGATCCGCGCGGCGTTCATAAACCATCGCCAACCGCGCAAAGAAGCTCGCGGAAGGCTCATCCTGCAAACGCTGCTCGAAAGTGAGCACTTCCAAGGCGCCGGCGTAGTTTTCCCGAGCGACGAGCAGATCAACAGCTTTGCGCAGACCTGCCAGCGCATCGGGCTTCAGCCGGGCACGGGAGGATCGGCGCTCGATTTCATTGACCAGATCATGCAGATCGGTCAAGCCGGCGTCGTCTTCACCCGCCATGATGCGGCAGACGCCACGCCCCAGACGCGCCAGCGGCGCAATCCGCGAATCCGGATGGCTGACCAGCACAATCTGATAGAAGGAAATAGCTGCTTCCGCTTCACCGCGTTCCTCATGAATGCGGCCGAGCAGCCAGCACACGTCTGCATCGGTGGGATGGCGAATCTTCAGCTGATCGCGCGCCACGCGCAGGTACCGCTCAGATTCGGCGCGATCCCCCTGCTTCCACGCCAGGTAACCCAAACTGTAATTGATCTCACCCTGGGCGACAGGATCTGTTTCGAGGGCGAGTGCCTGATTGAGCAGATTACCGGCTTCAGTGAAGGCCTCGCGCTCCATGAGCAACTGCGCACGGCGGGACAGCGCCCATGCTTTTTCAGCATCGCTGATCTGCGGTTGCTGAATATACTGCATCAGCGACGCCTCAGCCGCCCCAATCTCATCGCGCTCGATCTGAAGCTCGATGATCTTCTTCTGCACCGGCAGGCCAATGTGCGGATCCAGCGCTATTGCCTGCCGATAGTTAGCCAATGCCTCATCGGACTGATCCAACTGTTCGAAGCTCTCAGCCACGCGGCGATGAATCTCTGCGGTGGGTTTCACCCCCATCTGCAAAGCCAGCCGCGTCTGCTCGATGATGCGCTGGTGATTGGCAGGAATGGAAATCTTTCGCTGGCCCTGGGCCTTTTCCAGAGCTTCAGCCAAAAGGATACGGATACGACCTTCCTGAATCGTTTCGAGCTTTTCTTCCTTAAGCACCCGATTAAGGTGCTCCATGGCGGCCTCAGGACGATCGTAATCGAGCAGAATGCGCCCGGCATCGATCTTCTGATCGACGGTAAGACCCGGCTGGGGATCGATAAACAGGTAGGCAGCGTATGCGAACAGAGCAAGCGAGAGCACCAGCAATGGAATCTGCCAAAGGTGCGCCGCGGATGTGCTGGTACGGAATGGCGTCCTTGCCGAACCCATGGCATCCATGCCTTCCTGTTGCGTTGCGCCAGATCCTCCTGATCTGGTGTCTGCCACATGGCGGCTGATCCTCACCGAGGTGGCAGAAGCAACAATTCTGCGTGAAACGTTGGCCACCCCAGCCCCAGGGCGGCTGGGTGTATCTTAATACGCGTCTGAACAAACGCAAGGGATTCTTCGAGTCCGTCATGTGAGGCACGAAGACAGAGCTTTCGAATTAGACAATGTTTACGTGCAAGGGGGGTTCTGGAAAGCCCTAATCTCAGGGTAGATCCGCCACCGGGTGTCTGTCAGGTCAGCGATTGCGCAAAAGTCG